>JAPLFG010000005.1:0-300000 GCA_026390795.1 Ignavibacteriales bacterium | reverse complement strand
CCGTGCACAAAATTTTCTAGCTGTTGAAGATGCACTAAGTTTCGGCGGTAAAGCACAGTCTGTAAAAAATTCACATACGGATAGTCTATTCGGCGGGGATTCCGATGCGATGCACATACATGAACCCAAATTGCCGGATATCTCTCCATGGGAAGCCAAACACAGACTTGCTAAAGAAAGAGAAGTGCTTGGATTTTATTTAACCGATCATCCGTTAAGAAAATATGAAATTGAATACCGTTCATTTGCCACGGTTCATCTAGGTGAAACGGAAACATATAATTTTTCTGAATCCGTGCGCGCATGCGGAGTTGTAACTGAAGTCAGAACAAAAATTGATAAACGCGGAAATCAGATGGTGTTTTTTAAACTGGATGATTTCAGCGGTTCATGTGAATGTCTTATGTTTTCGAAAGTTTATAAAACTTGTGAAGATTTAATAATACCTGAGTCAACAATATTAGTAGCAGGAAGACTTGAAAGCAGCGGCGATGCGGTTAAACTTCATGTTGATGAAGCGCTTTCATTGGATGATGTAAAACAAAAACTTACCAAACGAATCGGATTAATTGTTGACACATCTTTACATGACAATTCAAAAATATCCGAGATAAAAAAATTGATGGAAGAATATGATGGTTCAATGCCCGTTTTAGTTTGTCTGAGAGAAGAAGGAATCAACCGTGAATTTCATATCAACTATAAAATTGCTTTCAATTCTGAATTCATTCTCAAAGTAAAAAAACTTCTTGGTGAAGAATCAGTTGTCTACTTTCCATCATAAGATTTCTAATGGACAACGATCACTTGTTTACTCTAAGTTAGATTTGATTTCATTTTCGTATTTCTTAAGTTTGGGCCGCAATAAACAAAGAAGGAAAAATAAATGGAACAGAAGTGGGCGCTGATATTAGGAGCTTCAAGCGGATTCGGCGGAGCGTCAGCAGTTGAACTTGCAAAACACGGCTACAGTATTTTCGGTATACATCTCGACCGCCAGGCAACAATGCCTCAAGTACAGCAAATAATAAAAAAAATTGAACGAACCGGGCAGAGAGCAATCTTCTTCAATATTAATGCTGCAGATCAAATAAAGATCAACGATACTCTTGATGAAATGACGGAACGGTTTGCAATTAAAGAACATCCGCAAGTTCATGTTTTAATTCACTCGCTCGCTTTTGGTACTTTAAAACCATTCATATCTAGGAATCCAAATGATTGTATTTCTCCGGCTCAAATGAGTATGACTTTAGAAGTCATGGCTCACTCATTGGTTTATTGGGCACAAGGATTAATTAACAGAGGATTGTTTGCGCACGGCGGTAGAATTTTTGCTCTTACAAGTGCCGGTTCTCATACAGTGATTCCAAACTACGGTGCTGTATCGGCAGCTAAAGCCGCATTAGAAGCTCACATTCGTCAACTCTCTGTTGAACTTGGCTTCATGAAAATTACTTGCAATTCAATTATGGCTGGTGTTACAGATACTCCTGCGGGAAACAAAATTCCAATGTTCGATAAAATGATGTACGCTGCTAAAATGAAAAATCCACATAACAGATTAACAACACCGGAAGATGTTGCAAGGGCAATTGTTCTGCTCTGCGATGAAAGAGCCGATTGGATTTCTGGTAATGTTCTTGGAGTTGACGGCGCTGAATACATTGTAAATTTCATCGGCGAAAAAACTAGTCAAATAATTAAATAACGGAAAGAGAGATGACAGAATTCGGATTTACCGAAGAACAAATAATGCTTCGCGATATGACTCGCGATTTTGTAAACAAAGAAATTAAACCTATTGCGGCAAAAATAGATTCTGATGAAAAAATTCCTATGGAGTTAATCAAACAACTTGGAGAGCTTGGATTTTTAGGTGTTGCGTTTCCCGAAGAATATGGCGGTGGAGGTTTTGGAGAAGTTGGTTACTGTTTAATGCAGGAAGAGATTGCCAGAGGATGTATGTCAACGGCTACATTTATCGGTGCTCATCAATCGATCGGATCCAATGTAATTTATCTTGGGGGAACAGAAGCACAGAAACAAAAATATCTTGTACCTCTTGCTAAAGGTGAAAAAATCGGTGCATTCTGTTTAACAGAAGCACAAGCCGGTTCGGATTCTTTTAATGTAAAAACCCGAGCTCGTCTTGAAGGCGATGAATGGGTAATCAACGGCGAGAAATTGTGGATCACAAACGGCGGTATTGCAGATATAGTTTCCGTTTTTGCGAGAACTGAAAAAGGGGTGAGTGCGTTTATTGTTGAAACAAGTACTCCAGGTTATCATGCTGGACCAGCAGAAAAGAAGATGGGAATAAAAGGAAGTTCAACCAATGCTATTACATTTGATAATGTTCGTATTCCAAAGGAAAATTTAATCGGTACAGATGGAAGAGGTTTTATTCTTGCTATGAAAACTTTAAATGCAGGAAGATTAGGTTTAGGTGCTGCATGTCTTGGCGCATCAAAAGAACTTCTGGAATTATCTGTTCAGTATGCTAAACAACGTAAACAGTTCGATCAGTCAATTTCTAATTTTCAAGCAATTCAATTTATGATTGCTGAAATGGCAACATTATTATATGCTATGGAATCTTTAGTCTATCGTACCGCGATGGATTACGATCTTAAAAAAGATGTTGGACGTACATCCGCAATCGTCAAAGTTTTTTGTTCGGAATCTTTGGATAAAATTGCAGATTATGCGGTCCAAATCCATGGAGGAATGGGTTATTCTCGTGAACTTCCAATAGAAAGATTTTACCGCGATTCACGTATAAATAGAATTTTCGAGGGGACAAGCGAAATACAAAAAGGAATTATTGCACGAGAAGTTTTAAAAAAGAACGGTGTTGTTTAAAAATATTTTTTATAATTTATTTGAGGAGTAGTTAATAAAATGAAACCAATTACTTTTACTGATGATAATTTTGATGGTGAAGCATTGAAATCGGAACTGCCTGTTGTTGTAGATTTCTGGGCTGCGTGGTGTGGTCCTTGCAGAATGATTGCCCCGATTATTGAACAACTAGCTGAAGAATACGAAGGTAAAGTTAAAGTCGGAAAACTTGATGTTGATGAGAATCAAGGTGTTGCAATTAAATATGGTGTTAGGAGTATACCGACAGTATTATTTTTGAAGGGCGGACAAGTGGTTGACACTGTAATAGGTGCGGTGCCAAAATCAATGTTTGTAGAAAAGCTTGCAAAAATAGTTTAGTTTTTAGTTAGTCATTGATGAAATTGTTTATTCAAATGACATATGTTTTTACAGCGCTATTCTTATGGAATAGCGTTTTATTTTCACAGCTGGATTTGTGGAAACATTTCGATAAAACCAATAGCGGCTTACCAACAAATACAATTCGCTCCGTTACACAAGATTCTAAAGGTAATTACTGGATCTGCACTTGGGATGCCGGTCTTGTAAAATTTAATGGAAAGAATTGGACTGTCTTCAACACACAAAATTCTGGATTGCCTAATAATTGTGCATATAGTATTACATTTGATAAAAAAGGAAATATATACATTGGAACAATGGGAGGAGGTCTCGCTGTCTTTGATGGAAAATCTAAGTGGAAAGTTTATGATATAAAAAATTCTCAAATACCGGAGAATTGGATCTACTCTGTTGCGCTGGATAAAAAATTAAATATTTGGGTAGGTACTTTTTCAGAAGGATTAGGTGTATTTGACGGGAAACAGTGGAAGATTTATAACAAGACGAATTCAATTTTGAATGATAACAAGGTTACATATATAGATATAGATAAATCTGACAATAAAATTCTAGCAACTCAAGCCGATCTTGTGTTTATAATTAATGGTAAATGGAAATCAGAATCTGATATGAAAGTGGATTCATTAGATTATATCGCATATTGGATTTCGAAAACGAAAGATGGTAAAAAATTGATAAGTTATAAATACAGTGGTGGAATTGTAATTTTTGATGGTAAAAATTTCCAGTCATATAAAAAATCAAATTCTAAAATCCCAATTGAAGGTTTTTATTCAGCAGTTGAAGATAATAAAAAAGTTATTTGGGCTGGCAGTTTTGGGGAGGGAGTTGTCAATTATAATGGTACAAAATGGGAACATTGGACTACTGCTAATTCACCTCTAAAGGATAACCGAATTTTTAATATCTTTGTTGATTCCAAAAACAATAAATGGTTTTCAACTTACTTTGGAGGAATTTCAATTTTTAATGAAGAAGGTGTTAAACTTAACTGAACTTGTTTTACTCCATAATAATTATGATGGAAAAATATTATGGTTGAGGCATCTTAAAAATTATTCTTAAGCATCAATAATTCCCACGAAAATGGATATTCAATGTAATTTTAATAAATTCTCCCCTGCCGGTAGATAAGTTTACTTGGGAATGACAATTTGAATATTTCTGATTTCTCAATAAAGATAATATTAGTTTTAAGATGATCTAAATTCTTATAGAATTTTCCTTTCGAATAAATTACGTGCTACAATTTTAGAGGTTAATTAATGAATGATACGGAGAAGAACTTCATTACCGATAATATCGATTTTTTTTGCTGCCCAAGGTGTAGCGGTGAATTGCAATATTCTGGTAATAATTTTAATTGCCTCAAGTGCGGTCAGTCTTTTCCAGTAGTTGATAGTATTCCAATGTTGTACTGGCCTAATGAGTGGGATAGAACGATAGGAGATGTTACAGAAGAAATAAAATCGTTTTATGAAGAAAATCCATTTCCGAACTATGATGAATTTGACAGTGTAGAGAGTTTAATTGACAAAGCTCGCAAAGGATTATTTGCCAAATTATTAGATGATCAAATTTTGTACAATGCTAACATTTTGGAATGCGGCTGTGGTACCGGACAAATGACGAATTTCTTATCTATTGCAAACAGAACTATTATCGGAACTGATATTTGTATGAATTCACTTAATCTTGCACACAAATTTAAAAATAGTAATAATTTAGATGATGCTCATTTCTATCAAATGAATCTATTCCGTCCTTGCTTCAAACCGAATACTTTTGATCTTGTTATTGCAAACGGAGTTCTTCATCATACAAGCAATCCATTCCTAGCATTTAAATCAATTTCGACACTCGTTAAACCTAATGGCTATATATTGATTGGTCTCTATCATAAATACGGAAGACTAATTACAAATTTTCGCAGAATAATTTTCAGAATTACAAAAGATAAATTTCAATTCATGGATCCTCGAACAGTAAACAAAGATATTAATCAAACAGTAAGAAAATCTTGGTTCATGGATCAGTATAAAAATCCTCACGAATCTAGACATACAATCAAGGAAGTTTTAAATTGGCTAGATAAAACTGGATTCACTTTTATTCATAGTATTCCAAAAACAGTACCGTTTACAAATATTAATGAATCTGAAAAGTTGTTTAAGCAAGAAAGATTAGGCAACTGGTTCGAAAGATTATTTGTAAATATTGAAATGATATTTAAAGGCCACAAAGAGGGAGGACTTTTTATTATTATTGCAAGGAAATCCTAGACTGGATAAATGCTTTAAAGAAAGATTCAGTTGAAAACTAATTAAAAATATTGAATCGTATTAGTTATTATATTTGTAAAAGAAAAATAAAAAATCCTATTGGACATTTAATATGAAGAGTTTCGCTAAATCTATTTCAAAGGACCAGTCAAAAGATACTGGAATGGTAGTCGTATTATTATTGTTATTATTAGGTTATTTCAATAAGAATACCACGTTTTATTTATTATCTATCGTTTTGTTGTTAATTGATATGATCGTTCCCGTAATATTTACTCCAGTGGCTTTTATATGGTTAGGTTTTTCAAAAGTTCTTGGAAACATAACTTCAAAAATTATTCTAACTGTTATTTTCTACATAATTGTTTGGCCTATAGCAATTTTAAGAAAAACTATGGGTAAAGATTCACTTCAACTTAAAAATTTTAAAAAAAGCGATGGTTCTACTTTTGTTGAGAGAAATTATACATATAAGGCAGCGGATCTAGAAAAACCTTATTAGAAAATATTAATAGGAGTAAAAATGGAATTTCTAAAAGATCTATGGGGATATTTAAAAGTTCGAAAAAAATTTTGGTTGTTGCCGCTTATTTTAATTTTACTCCTATTTGGAGTGCTAGTAGTTTTAACCAGCGGATCAGCAATTGCACCTCTGATTTATACAATTTTCTAAAAAAGGAAAACTATGACGAATGCTATCTTAGGCATTTCAGCATATTATCACGATAGCGCTGCCGCAATTTTAATAGATGGTGAAATCATTGCTGCCGCACAAGAAGAAAGATTTTCCCGCAAGAAACATGATTCGTCATTTCCCACTAATGCTGTAAATTATGTTCTTTCGGAAGCGGGAATTCAACTTAGTGATTTATCAGCAGTAGCATTTTACGATAAGCCCTATATAAAATTTGAAAGATTATTGGAAACATATCATGCATTCGCACCAAGAGGTTTAAAGAGTTTTCTTTCTTCAGTACCTGTCTGGATAAAAGAAAAACTTTTTATGAAGAAAATGCTTCGTGAGGAACTTGCAAAAATTGGTGATGAAAAAGTTTCGTTATTATTTCCTGAGCATCATTTATCACACGCGGCAAGTGCATTTTTTCCATCACCCTTTCAAGAAGCAGCTATACTTACAATTGATGGAGTTGGTGAATGGGCAACTTCTACACTAGGTTATGGAAACGGAAATAATATAACAATTTTCAAGGAGTTGCATTTTCCTCATTCGGTAGGATTACTCTACTCGGCTTTTACATATTATTCCGGTTTTAAGGTTAATAGCGGTGAATATAAACTAATGGGACTTGCACCATACGGAGATGCAAACTCAGAGCAAACCGTTGCGTTTAAAAGCAAAATATTAAACAAACTTGTAGATGTTCGTGAAGATGGTTCTATTCTTTTGAATATGGATTATTTTAATTTTGCCACCGGCTTAACAATGTCGAATGACAAAAAATGGATAGAACTTTTTGGAATACCTCCTCGCAAACCGGAATCTGAAATTACCCAGGCGTATATGAATTTAGCTTTAGCTATTCAGGAAGTAACTGAAGAGATAGTTCTCAAAATGGCAAAGACAGTTAAGGAATTAACAAATAGTAAATATTTAGTATTGGCTGGCGGTGTTGCTCTTAATAGTGTAGCCAATGGCAAACTTTTGCAAACAAAAATGTTTGATGATATATGGATACAACCTGCAGCTGGTGATGCTGGTGGTGCAATTGGCGCCGCCTATGCAGCATGGTTTATAAGTGAAGGAAATTCACGCTCTATCAACAGCAAATTGGATGCTATGAAGGGGACGTTTTTGGGCCCCGAATTAAATTCAAAAGATATTATTAGCATAATTAAAAAACATAATGCTCATTTTAAATATTATGAAGATTACAAATTACTTACTAAAGATGTTGCAAATCTTCTAGCAGAAGGAAAAGTAGTTGGTTGGGTCCAAGGGAGAATGGAATTCGGACCTCGGGCTTTGGGTAATCGTAGCATATTGGGCGATGCACGTCTTCCCGAAATGCAAAAAAGGATGAATCTAAAAATTAAATATCGAGAAGGGTTTAGACCATTTGCACCAACGGTTTTGGAAGAAGATATTCAAGAATATTTTGATTTGGACCGGCCCTCTCCATATATGCTATTAGTTGTACCTGTAAAAGAAAATCATCGGAAACCGTTCACAGAAAGTATCAATAATCAAAAACTTTTTGAAAGATTATATTATCCTCGTTCAGATATCCCGGCAGTAACCCATATAGATTATTCAGCAAGAGTACAAAGTGTCAATAAAAATTCCAATCCTCGTTATTGGGAACTTATTAATGAATTTAAAAATCAAACCGGATTTGGAATAATTGTAAATACAAGTTTCAATGTTAGAGGAGAACCAATCGTCTGCACACCGGCTGATGCGTATCTCTGTTTTATGCGAACTGATATGGATTGTTTAGTATTAGGAGATTATCTGTTCGATAAAAGAGAACAGAAGAAACTTAATAATGATTCTGATTGGAAAGATAAATTTAAATTGGATTAACTAGATTGTTTGTTAGCATGATCTTTTGCAATCATTATTTTTCAATTAATGAAAATATATTTCTGGGTATTTAAAATGTCGAAAAAAAACAAAGCTCATAAATCTTCAAAAAAAAATCAAAAATTTGATCAAGCGGAAAATGATATTGAGATAAATAATTCGGAAAATGAAAAGACTTCAAATAATAAGAAACAAGAATTAATACTTTCCCCCAAGAAGAAACGAATCTTCTTTGTAATATCAATTTTCTTGCCCATTATCATTATTGGAGTTCTTGAATTAGGATTGCGATTGTTTCACTTTGGTCCCGATTTATCTTTATTTGTTGAGAAGGAAATTTACGGAACTACGTATTATGTAATGAATCCGTTAGTGAAAGCCCGATACTTTCCACAATCTTCATTTGCTGAAGAAATGACAACGGATTACTTCAGAGTCCCTAAACCTCAAGGTACTTTTAGAATTTTTTGTCTAGGGGGATCTACCGCGGCTGGTTTTCCATATTGGCGTAATGCTTCTTTTGCTTCTTTTCTTCATCAACGCTTAAGTCGGCTTTTTCCCGAACGAAATATTGAAGTTATCAATCTTGGTATGACTGCCATAAACAGTTATACTGTTCTTGATATCGCGAAGGAACTTCCTAAATACGAACCTGATTTGATAATTGTTTATGATGGTCATAACGAATTTTATGGCGGACTTGGAGTAGCTTCAAATCTTACGATCAGTAGTTCGCGTTGGGTTACTCTACTCTATTTACAAATGATTCACAGTAAAGTTTTTCTTTTAATTCGTGAAACAGTGAATGGATTAAAATCATTGATTAGTAATAGTTCTGAAAAATCGACTCGAAACCTTACATTAGAACTTCTGGCTAAAGATAAATACATTCCTTACGGAAGTGAATTATATAAAGAAGCTGAAAATACATTTAAACAAAACTTGGATGATTTATGTTCTATTTGTAGTAATAACCATATTCCTTTAATTCTTTCAACCCAAGTCTCTAATCTGCGCGATATGCCTCCTTTTGTCTCTATAGTATCTAAAGAATTATCGGTAGAAAATAAAAGAATACTATCGCAACATATGTCAGTTGGTATGTTGGCCTGGGATAAGAAAAATTGGAAAGAAGCCATTGAGGAATTTCGAGCAGTTCTAAAAATTGATTATCAATATGCTTTAGCACATTTCAAAATTGCTGATTGTCTGGAAATGCTCGGCAATTCGAATGAGGCATATACTGAATATTTAAAAGCGCGTGATTATGACCAGTTACGTTTCCGTACTAGTAGTGATTTTAACAATTTGATTGAACAACACGAAGATAACACAACTACTGGTGTTGTTGATATGGAACAAATCTTTAGGTCACAGTCGCCCGATTCGCTTATAGGTAATAATATAATACTTGAGCATGTTCATCCTAACTCTTACGGATATTTTCTCATGGCAAAAGGATATGCTTCTGTAATGAGTAAAAGAAATATTATTGTGCCTTTCGAAGAGTGGACAAAGCATAATTCAGTTTCTGACGACAGTTTGTGGATAGAACGGCCTGTTACTAAACTTGATGAAAAAGTTGCTGCAAGACGAACTGAAATTTTGAAGTCAGGACAACCATTTAGAAAACAATATCAACAAATATCGGCGATAGCTGCTAATGACACTTTAGGACAAATTGCCGAACACGTTGTGGATGGTACATGGGGCTGGGTGAATGCACATAAAGTGGCAGCAGCATATTATTTGCATAAAAACGACTTGGATAATCTTGAGCATGAATATACAGCCATTGTTGATCTAAATCATTTTGATATTGATCCGCAACTAAACTTAGCTCAATTTTATTATAATCAAAAAAGGTTCATTGAATCAGAAAAGGTAATTCTTAATTCCCTAAACATTTATCCAAACATTTATGCTTATCGTCTGTTGGGAGATATCGCAATTAATAAAGGGAATATAAATGAGGCAATAAAGTTTTATAAAACAGCTCAAAGTTTTGAGTCATCAAAAATAGAAGATGTAGAAATTAGTTATCAACTAGCAACCGCATATGTTCAGAATGAACAATTACAACTGGCCGAAAATGAGTTACTTCGTGTTCTGAGCATAGATCCAAGCGAGATACGTTCGAGATTACTCTTGCAGAAAATTAGGCAAAATTTGAATACTCATTAATTACTTTTATCTTATAAGAAAATATTTCTTACTCTACGTATAGTAAGATTCTTATCATTTTTTTTTATATAAATCATGAACTCTATAATATTTTAATATTATCTCAAATTGGAAATAGTAATGCAAATTGCTATTAAATATTTTTTTGATAATTGATATTCTGGAGTAAGAAAGCTAAAATTTGCTTATTTGTTTATTCGGAATAGACTGGCTTTCTTCGAATTTCATGAATACTGGTTGGTAAGAAAATAATTTTTTTATTTAATTACTTGTAGTAACAATTGAAAATTGGATAAGTGTGTTAGCGGCTTTTGGCACGTAAAATAAGTTTCTTAATAAAAAAGATTTTCACACATTGGAAGGAAACTTAAAGAAATCAAAATTTCAAAGTTCAATTTGATCAATTAATAAGATAAGATACCCAAAAAGGAACTTGACAAATAAAAAACTGGATATTAAATTCATTTCAAGATTGGCGTAGGTATCTAAAACAATTCAAATATTCAACTTTACGCTTGATTTAGAAATAGCATTGAACTATCTTGGATTCGCTTCAAACGAAAAAAAAGATTTTTTTAATGTGTGTACTTTAGACTTACAAGGCAACTCATTTGTTCCCTAAAATGAAGGGCATAAAAACAGGATTAATTTTTAATTAATAAATATGTGGTAAAAATAATAATTCACTTCTAAACAAAAGAGGAGGTAGTGTTTGACGTTTTTGTTACAAGTTTTTTCTTTTCTAAAACCCTTTCTTAGTTATTCAACAAATAAGGAGTAAAAATATGCATCGAAAGATTTTTTACTTTTTGCTATTTCTAGTTCTTTGTCCTCTACTTATTAATGCAGGAACAAAGGGTAGAATCAAGGGAAAAGTAGTCGATTTGCAAACGGGCGAAGGCCTAATTGGAGCCAACGTTGTTATAGTTGGTACATCAGCGGGCAACAATACGGATGCAAGCGGCGAATTCCTAATTCAAAATTTGGACCCAGGTGTTTATACACTTAGAGCTTCATACGTGGGATACCAAACAATTACTATATCTAATGTGAGAGTAAATGCTGACATTACATCGTTCCAGAATTTTGAATTGCCGAGTCAGGATATTCAAGTTTCAACGGTAACGATTACAGCAACAAAACCGATTATCCAAAAGGATAATACAAACGCTGTTAGAATTACCACAAACGAAGATATATCTGCTCTTCCAGTACGTGGTTTCAATAGCTTTTTATCATTAACACCTGGTGTTTCAATAAATAACAATGAAATTCACGTTCGCGGAAGTCGTGCTGATGAAACAGGTTATTATGTTGAAGGTGTTTCGGTAAGAAACCCGCGCGGTGGCGGTAGAGCAGTAAGTATTTCACAAGATGCCATTGAGGAAATACAAGTTCAATCCGGTGGTTACACTGCTGAATTTGGCGGTGCTAACGGTGGTATCGTTCGTTCTACATTCAAAAGCGGCGGTTCACAATTAAAAGCAAGTGTTGAGTACATTACTGATAACGTAACATTCAAGAGCGCTAAAAATGCTTTTGACGGACAGAAAACCGCATTTGGAACCTACTGGTATGGTCAGGACGAAACCAGCGCTTCTCTTAGTGGTCCTCTTTTTGATCAGAGAATTAAATTCTTTGCAAACGTGTATTATCAGTTTAACAGAAGCACTGTTGGTGTAGATCAACCAGCTATTAATCTTGGCAATGTTTGGAATCCAAACATACCGGCAAATCAGAGAGATACTGTTAATTTTGTTTTTAATAACGGCGCTCAGCCGAAAGCGGCGAGAAAATATTATACATTTACGGGTACTCTAAATTTAGATTTTAAGCCGCTCATGTTCAGATTATCCGGTTCTTATTACATTGATGAAAACAATAATAATGCTACCGGTCCTTACAATATTTATAATGACCGTCCAGGTCAATATCAAAATCATAACGGAACTTTCAACGTAAAAATGACTCATGTTCTTAGTCCTAATTTGTTCTATGAATTAAATGCG
Organism: Ignavibacteriales bacterium; assembly: GCA_026390795.1. Classification (NCBI taxonomy): domain Bacteria; kingdom Pseudomonadati; phylum Ignavibacteriota; class Ignavibacteria; order Ignavibacteriales; species Ignavibacteriales bacterium. Next base: position 287,731 of record JAPLFG010000005.1, on the reverse strand, counting down.
GGTCTCGTTTTCTCGGACTATTCTGAACAAGATCCTAGCCTATTGGATAATTTCTGGTCATACGGCGATAGCGTTGCAAACGCAAATGTTGGATACAAATGGACAAGAACACCTCAAGATATTGCTCGAAATGCTTACGGTCAGTTTTATGCACCACGTGCATACTCAATCTATGATTGGAATTTTGCCCGCACTGGAGCTGTTAATGCAACTTATCAGAAAAATGAAACTAATTCACTATCGTTTGCAGGCGCTTTAAACTGGCTGCCAAATAAATACCACAATATAAAATTAGGCGGTGATTACCAAAACTGGACATACAGAAATTATTTCCCTACCTGGTCAGTAGGATATTCTACTCTTTCTACACGTCTCTATAACAATAGTTTACCTGTTAACAATCCAGATAAATTAAGCGATGCTCAAATTAAAGCCGATATTCTTAAAGCTGGCGGAGCAAATATTTATGGCTACGATTATGCCGGTAATAAATATGACGGCACCGATGATATTTTTCATGAAGCACATAGACCGGTATTCGCATCGGCTTACTTACAGGACAAAATTGAGTATGAAGATATTATCTTAAATATCGGTTTAAGATATGATTATATCGACATTGATAACTTACAAATGGTAGATCCAACCAGACCAGATCTTGCAATTGAAAAAGCAACTCAAAATTTGCTTCCAGCTGGCTGGGAAAAAGTTCCATCATTCAGTGCAGTAAGTCCACGTATTGGTATTTCTTTTCCGGTTACGGATAAAACTGTATTCCATGCACAATATGGAAAATTCGTTCAACAGCCTGACTTGAATGAATCATATATTGGTTTTGATAGGTATTCGTATGAATTAACCACCGGTTTCTTCTTTACAACACAAAAAGGACCTGGACTTAGACCAACTAGAACAACTAATTATGAGTTAGGATTCTCTCAGCAGATTGCTGATTTTATGTCTTTTGATATTACAGCATATTATAAAGATATTAAAGACTTAGTCCAAATGACTGAGGTTGATCCTCTATTAGCTTCTGGTTATGGTACTTATTACTTAAGGTCGAATGTTGATTTTGCAACAACAAAGGGAGTTGAAATTGCGATTAATATGAGAAGATTCCAAAGATTGCAACTTAATGGCAGTATGTCATTCCAAGATGCAAAAGGAACCGGTTCATATCCAAGTTCAAACCGCGGTATTGTTGGTGCACCTGTAATTGCAGGCCAACCTTATACACCAAAGAACATTTCTCCTCTTGAATTTGATAGACCATTTACATCTAACCTTAATCTGGATTACCGTTTTGGAGATAATGATGGTATAGCAGTTCTTCATAACTTTGGAATTAATTTACTTTTGACATATCAATCCGGTCGTCCATTTACAAGAGCAATTGGAAATCCTGCATCGGTTGGTATTTCACAAAATAATAGTGGAGATGCAAGATTCAGGACTCCAATTGAGCCATTAGGATCTTCTCAAATGCCTGATTATTTCAATATTGATCTAAAAGTTGATAAGTCTTTCTCGCTATTCGATAAATTAAGAGCTACAATTTATGTTACCGTATTGAATTTATTGAATACAAAGAATGCTACTGAAGTATACTTATTAACCGGTACTAATACTGATGACGGATACTTAAGTAATCCAACAACCTTACAGCAGCGTCTTGCCACTGACGGTCAGACATATGTAGATATTTATAACTTAAATATTGCTCGTAATGGATTGTGGAACACTATGCGTCAGGTTCGATTAGGCATCAGATTAGACTATTAATGGAATATTTTAAATAAAGGAGAAAGCAAAATGAAATTAATAAAATTTGGCTTTTATCTAGTTCTCACATTAATTCTTTTAAGTGCTAACGTAAATGTTAGGGCCGAAGGAGTCGATGGAAAAAAAGGTAAAGTGCTTAATAAGACGACTGGCTCTCCAGCAGCGACTAAATTTAATATAAATAACATTTCTACATTTTTCTATAATAATGGAGACTCAGATGTTTCCAATAAGGGTGCCTCTGGATTTCAATTTCCGATAGGCAGCGGTAAAACAGTCTTTTACGAATCAGGTTTCTTATACGGCGGTTACGTAAATAACGAATGGCGAGTATGCGGTTCTACATATTCACCAAGCGGCATGGTGCCGGGTAGTTGGGGCTGGGGTCCACCTAAGGACAATGATGCTGCAAGAATCTATAGAGTTCGTAGAGACTATAAAGATCCAAATGCCGATTATAGTAAAGAAATTCTAGATGAGAGTCCTTCTACTAAAGCCCAAATTTATGCGCAATATGATAAAGACTGGAATGAATGGCCAGCACAATACGGCGCCCCGTTTGAAGATAAAAACGGAAACGGTAAATACGATCCAAACATAGATATCCCTGGAGTACCTGGTGCAGATCAGACCATTTGGTATGTATGCAACGATCAAGATCCCACACAAGCACAAAAAATGTATGGTTCAGTTGGGCTTGGTATAGAAATGCAGTTGACTGTATGGGGATATAATCAACAGAATGCTCTTGGTGACGCCCTTTTCAGAAAGTATACTTTAGTCAATAAAGGCGGAAATCGGATTGATAGTTGTTATGTTAATATGTGGTCCGATCCCGATCTTGGCGGTGACGCTGGAGATGACTTTGCCGGATGTGATACTACATTGAGCATTGGTTTCATCTATAATGGTGATGATAGCGATCCTTCTTATGGTTCTTATATCCCTTCAGCTGGATTTGACTTTTTGCAGGGTCCAATGATTCCTGGACAGCCAACCGATAGAGCAATCTTCAAAGGGAAATATAGATTCGGTTACAAAAACATGCCTATGACCGCATTCTATCTTTTTACTCAAAGTGTTCCTAACTATACCGATCCGGCAATTGGTGTTTACCAAACCGGCGCATTGGCAGTTAAAAACCTGATGCAAGGTAAAGTTGGTGCTTTGGGAACTAAATTTAGAGATCCGCTTACCGGACTAACAACACCATTCTTCTGTCCAGGTGACCCAGTTACAGGAAAGGGCTGGGTAGATGGAATTCTCTTCCCAAAACAAGATAGACGTATGGGCTTGGTTTCAGGTCCATTTACATTAGCCGCAGGCGATACTCAAGAAGTAGTAGTAGGTCAGCTTGCTGCCGGCGGTGTTGCACCTATTGGAAGACTTGGTGCTGTCGCACTTTTAAAATTCCAAGATAGACAAGTTCAAAAAGCTTATGATAACTTATTTGTCGTTCCACAACCTCCTAAACCACCACTAGTTCCTGTTGATCTTGTTACTAAAATTGGTAAGGCATCAGAATTTGACAAAGAAATAGTTATCAATTGGGGCGATGACGCTTCTTCAGTGGCTCAGATTGAAAGCTTTAACCAACTCGGTTATAAATTTGAAGGATATGTTGTATATCAATTGCCACGTCTAAATGCTCAATTAAACGAAGCTAAAATTGTTGCTACATACGACCTTGGAACAGATCCAGGTTTAGTATTAAGTACTTCATTTGATGCGGCAACAAACCAAGAGACAAAAACAATCAATAAATATGGTACTAATAGCGGTCTTCAAAGAAGTGTTGCTATAAAAACAGACTTGATAAGAGGCGGTATACCGCTTGCTAACGGAACTGAATACTATTTTGTAGTATCCTCATATGCCGTTAACATTGATCCAGAAACGGTTCCTAACGTACTTGAAAGTCTTTCTTCAAGAATACTTGCTGTTCCACACATGCCTGATCCTGGTGTTGTTATTACAGGAGAACCGGATGCATCTTTGTCTGTACTACATGCTAAAGGATCGGCTGATGCTAGTGTCAGTGTTAGAGTAGTTGATCCCTTAAAAGTTACAGGCGATAATTACGAAGTATCTTTTAAACAAGCATATTTTTATTTAGCCTCGGATGGAACTTGGAAATCAACTAATTTCCCAGATAAAATTGGTAAAGGGAAAGATGTATCTCCGTCTTCTTTAGCAGCAGCAGGAGTTTACTCCATAAACGGAAGTATTGACGTTAATTTTGTTACTGATATCCAATCAGCAGTTTTTTCATATGCGGATGGTATTAGATTAACTTTCCCTGCTGGTATAAAAATCAACAGCGCACCTAATTTTGATGCTGGTAACGGATCAATTACACCAGTTATAAATGGAAATGTAATTGATTTTGGAAATGTTAATGGAGAAATGACTGAAAATGGTCCTTTTGCAGGCGGTGAGACATTTAAAGTAAATGTTAGCAATTATTCGCTACCTTTTACTGTCAACTATACTATTTTTGACGACGCATACGGAAATACCGGTACTCAAATAAATGCAACAGGAACTGTAACCATAAGTGCATTAGGCAATAAATTTGTAACTCAAAATGTTTGGAATCTAAAAGATTTGACTACAGGTGTAACTAAATTATCAAATCAAACAGTAATTGGTACCACGGATCTTTATTATACTACAGATCCTGCAAGTGGACCTGGAGGTTCGCTTGGAGCTCTAGGTGCTGGTAATGTTGGAACTACTTCCCAGCCAATTGTTGATGGTTTACAGGTAACCGTACCGACCGGAAGTTATGTTGCCCCAATTGTGTGGAAATCTGCGACACTAACTACAACACATAGTACACCATTTAATTCCACAAGTGGTGGTGCAGGTGATGGAATACGAATAGTCAACTATACTTTTTTTGGTGGAACGATTACAAGTAAGGCAATTGATAATTTTGCATTTGGTACTAATGATATGGATCAACTTCAACAAGATTATGAAGTTAGATTCACCGGTGTAACTGAAACAACCACCTTACCAAATGGGAAAAAACTGATTACTACAAAGAGTGGCGGTCAGATGGCTACTGTTTTTGCTCTTTCTTCAGGAACGGCATTTAGTGCACGCCCGGATTTTCCAGCCGGACAAGCAAATGGACCTTACTTAGTAAGAATTCCTTTTGAAGTATGGAATGTATCTGATCCGGCTCATCCACGCCAGGTAAATCTGATGTTTAGAGATCGTGAACAAGCCGCTACTGCAGACCCGTTCAGGTCGTGGAATACTGAAGCTAGGGTTTATGCAATTGTTGTTAATTCAAATTATAGTGCTACTCAAATTATTACTAATAAGACAACAGATGCTAATAATGCGTTAGCTACATGGGTATGGGTATTTTATTCTACTCATTATGGAGCTGGCGATAAGATTAAGTTCGTATATGCCAATCCATTACAGTTCGGTAAAGATACTTTTACATTTACAGCTCCAGCAAAGGTTACTGTTGATCAGAACGTTGCAAAATCTGATGTTGAAAATATAAACGTATTCCCGAATCCATATTATGGTACAAACCCACGAGAAGTAAATAAATATCAACGTTTTGTAACTTTCAGTCACTTACCGCAAAGAGCTACATTACGAGTATTTAATTTAGCTGGACAGCTTGTGCGTATAATTGAGAAAGATTCTCCCAGCCAGTTTACTACCTGGGATCTTGTAAATGATAGTTCGTTCCCTGTTGCTAGTGGATTATATATAGTTCACATCGATATGCCTGATTTAGGTAAAACGAAAATCGTAAAACTAGCTGTAATTCAAGAACAACAGATTCTTGACCACTTCTAAAAGATGGGAGAAAAAAAAATGAAAAAAATATATTTAAAATTATTTTTGCTGATTCTTGCTGCCAGCACCGTATTTGCAGATGGCGGTGTTAGAAATGGTACAGGCGCTGCCTCACAGCTCTTGATACCTGTTGGTGCTAGGGGAATTGCAATGGGTGGTTCTACAGTATCCGGTTCTTCCGGTTTAGAAGCACTCTATTGGAATCCTGCCAACCTTGCTATGGGTGGTGGGACTGATGTTATGTTTTCTTATATGTCACATATTGCAGATATCGGAGTTACATATTTTGGAGTATCAACGACTCTGGAAGGTTTTGGTTCACTTGCTTTTACTCTAAAATCGTTATCAGTTGGTACCATAAATATTACTACAGTTGATAATCCAGATGGAAACGGGCAGTCATTCAAGCCTACTTTTATGACCTTAGGTGTAACATACTCGAGATTGTTAAGTGATAGAATCTCAGTAGGTGTAACAATGAATTATATCTCGGAAACATTAGATCTTGTTAGCTCAAATGCTTTGGGGTTTAATTTTGGTGTTACATACCGAAACCTAGCGAATATTAATGGATTCAATCTTGCTATTGCATTAAAGAACTTTGGTCCTCAAATGAGATACGATGGATCTGGTTTATATTTGAACGCAACTCCTGCTGGTCTTGAAAGAGGAGAAGCTACTTATAAAATGACTGCAGCAGCATTTGATTTACCATCAACACTCGAAATAGGTCTTAGCTACAATTACAATATTAATTCATCTAATTCATTTCAACTTGAAGGTGATTATCAAAACAGTAACTACTACGCAGATGAATATAGAGTCGGCTTAGAATATAATCTGAACAATATGTTCTTTATTCGTGGCGGTTATGCATTTACACCGAGTTTTGCTGATAATACCGATTATAACATATATGGTATTACAGCCGGTATTGGTGTTAAGTATGATGTAGGTGGAACTGCGATGAAGTTAGATTATGCATTTAGACAAACTAAATTCTTCGATAATAACCATGTAATCTCTCTTCAATTTGGTTTCTAAGATATTTATTCTTTGAAATCTTCAAACCCCGGCAATTGCCGGGGTTTTTTATTTTAAAAATGTTCTTCTTGCCTGCCGATAAGCATGTTTGTATTTTTGATTCGGTGATAATTAATATGGGTTGATAATAAAACCGCTAATGTGTAAATAGATTCCAAAATAATTACAAGATAATTCAAGAGGATTAAATTTTATGAAGAAGTTTACAATATTTCTTTCTTTTATTCTTTTATTAACATCATTTGTATCGGCTCAAAACCAAACCGACCTGAATTTTGAATTTGATTATGCACGTTTTAACTACGATTCTTCTTCTGTGTACATTGAATTTTATTACGAACTTAATTCGAAAGGAATGCAAATCACCCCAACTGACAAAGGAGGACTCATTGAAGCGGTTGTTCATCTTGAATTAAAAAATAATGCAACCAATGAATTCTCGATTAACAAGGATTGGAAAATTCAAGCTATTGTTGACACCAATAAAAAAGCGAGAGAAAGCATAAATGATGTCTTGGGATTTGTTGTACCCGAAGGAAAATATTCTCTTGTGCTGACGATTCATGATTTAAAAAACCCTGCCATGCAAAAAACTATTACTGAAAACGTTGTTGTCCAACCTATTAAAAAGGATAAATTTTCACTGAGTGATATTGAACTCGCACGGCAAATTAAAAAAGATGATGCCGATCAAAAATCTCTTTATTATAAAAATTCTCTCGAAGTAATTCCGAATCCAACTATGATTTATTCCAATCTTTTCCCGGCAATGTTTTTCTATATGGAATTGTACAATCTAAAATTACATGATGAAAAAGCCGATTTCTCTTTTCAAAAAACACTTTATAATAGCTCAGGCAAACCACTTTATAAAAGTACAAAAACAATTCAGCAGCAAAAAGAAGCAGTTGTAGAATATGGGGTAGTTAATTTGTCGAAGTTTCCAACAGATTCATATTATTTTGAGGTAAGTTTAATTGATCCAATTTCCAAACAAGCATTTCTATCAACTAAGCGTTTCTATTTATATAATCCTAATGTCGTTGATTCGACCAGTACAACATATTTAAATACTGGAGTGATAAACAGCGAATTTGGTATGTATAATATTGATGAATGTAACAACAATTTTAATCAGGCAAAGTACCTTGCAACTCAGAGAGAAATAGACCAATACAAGAATCTCGGTTCTTTGGACGCCAAAAGAGAATTCCTTTTTAATTTTTGGAAAAATAGAGATGAAAATCCCGAAACACCCAAAAATGAATTTAAGGAAGAATATGAGAAGAGAGTTGCTTATGCAAATAATAATTTTACAAGAATGAACAAAGAAGGTTATTTAACAGATAGAGGCAGAGTAGTTCTTCTATACGGCGAACCCGATCAAAAAGATTATTTCCCTAATGAACCAAATTTAAAACCTTATGAAATTTGGTTTTACAATCAAATAGAAGGTGGTACATCCTTTGTCTTTGGAGATTTAACCGGTTTTGGAAATTATGAATTGCTCCATTCCACAAAACGTGATGAATTACATGATGAGAATTGGATGAGAAGAATAAGCACTCAATAATTACTGATGCGAACAAAACATAAAATTGAATTTTTCATTTTCAATTCTTTTGCTAATCTATTTAAGTTAATTGGATTAAACAGAACTAGGCGAAGTACAAGATATCTTGCTTATGTCCTATATTATCTGATTCCTTTAAGGAAAAAGATTGTAATAAGTAATTTGAAAACAGCACTACCGCAAAAATCCAATTCCGAAATTAGAAAACTTGCGCGCCATACTTATCAAAATATTCTTATCACTTTTTTCGAGCTGATGTATCTTCCTTCGATGAAAGAAGAAGAGGTTCAATCATCAATTGTAATTGAAAATCTTGAAGCTATTCAAAAAATTATTGGAACAAATAAAGCAGCAATCATTCTTACTGGCCATTTCGGAGGTTGGGAATATTGTATGTCGTCTCTTTCATTAAAATTCGACAGAGAAGTAAGTCTTTTGGCTCAACCGCAGAGCAATCCTGGCGTTTCTGATTATGTAATGCGCGCAAGAGCAAAATTTGGCAATAAAATTATTCTTTCAGGTATTTCTATTAGAAAAATATATGAAACTATTAAAAGCGGCGGGATCATTGGAATTGCGGGCGATCAGAGAGGTCATTATGAAGGACCTAGATTCAGTTTCTTCGGACGATCTACAGCTCTCTACACCGGCGCAGCAAGCATTGCAATAAAAACAAATTGCCCGGTTATTATGACTGCATTTGAACGTCAAAAGGATTATTCATACAAAATGCATCTGGAAGAGTTGAAATGTGATAATCTTCCGGAAGAAAACGGAGAAAAAGTTAGAGTACTAACCCAGCAATACATTTCATTCTTAGAAAAACATATCAGAAAAAATCCGGACCAATATTTTTGGATGCATAAAATTTGGAAATATTAGTGCAAGAAAAAATTCTTATCATTCAGACAGCATTTCTTGGCGACGCGGTTTTAACTTTGCCAATGATTCAAAAATTAAAAGAAAAATTCCCAGCCTCGATTCTAAAAGTACTTTGCATTCTTTCCACCAAAGAATTGTTTGAGCATTCACCATCTGTTGACGAAACGATTGTTTATGACAAGAGAGGAGAACAAAAATCGTTTTTGAGTTATATTAAATTGATTAAACAAATTAATGAACAAAAATTTACACAAATCTATTCCCCGCATCGATCGTTTAGATCCTCAATTCTTGTCATGTTTTCAGGTGTAAAAAACAGCTCCGGATTTGATATTGCAAGCTGCAGCTTTTTTTACAAGAGAAGAATAAAGTATTTCTCTTCTAAACATGAAGTAGCGCGCAACCTTGATTTAATTGGTTATGATACATCCGGTGAAAAATGGAAGGTGCTGCCATTTATTAATACCGGGAGTGCTGCAGAAATTAAAATTGGTGAGATAATTGAAAATCTAGGAAAAAAGAGATTCGCGGCAGTCGCTCCAGGATCAGTCTGGTCAACTAAAATCTACCCGCAAGAATATTTTTTAGATGCTATTAATTATTTAGTCAATCAAAATTATGATGTATATCTTGTTGGCGGAAGTGCCGATAAACGACTTTGTAATAATTTGGCTAATAATTATAAGGCTGGTGTTCATTCATTAGCGGGAAAATTAACTGTAATAGAATCAATTGCATTGCTTAAAAAATGCGCTCTCCTTATATCTAACGATAGTGCGCCGACCCATCTTGGCATGATAGCGGACATCCCAACCATAACAATTTATTGTTCTACCGTACCAGAATTTGGTTTTTATCCTTATAATCGAAAAAGTAAATCACTTTCACTCGATGGCCTAGACTGCAAACCATGTGGAATTCATGGACATATGGAATGCCCAATAAAAACATTCGACTGCGGGAAAAAACTTTTGCCCGATGTTTTAATCGCTTCTATAAAAGAATTTATCCTTCATTAAGAATAAGTACCTGTAAATTCATATATTTGCACACCATCGAGGAAAATAAATGAAATGGTTTAATCTGGAGAATCTTAGAAATTCTTCATTTCACATAACTCCTAATCTTCCAATCATTACTACTCAAAGATACAAATACAGCATTATCCGACTGGTTGCTTATCTAGGGGTTTATACAATATTATCATGGCTTGTTTTGATCTTTATTCTTTCTATAACCCCATTAAAAGATTTTTTATTTGTGATTGATAATAACGAATTGAAAACACAGCGGGAAAAGATTCAACTATTGCAAAATAGTGTTGAGACTCTAACTGCTCAGCTTCAAAATATTGCGTCCACTAACGAGCGGATGAAATTCGCAATGATGCTGGCACAAAAAGATTCCGTAAAAAGTAACGATGCTTTGTATGATTCGCTTCGTAAGCCGATTAATAAAAAGATCAAAATTGGCGGAGATATTTTTTCTGCATTTAACGATTTGATGAATAAAATTTTTCAAGTCGCTGAAAAATCAAACCCATTAATTTTTATTGAGCCCGTAAACGGTATTATTACGACTGAGTTTATGCCGGATAAGGGACATATGGGAATTGACTATGGATTGAAATCCGGCAATCCTGTTTACGCATCTGCCGGCGGTCTAATAACATTTTCCGATTACACAATTTCCGGCGGGTATACAATAATTATTCAACATGATCAAAATTATATCTCAATTTATAGACATTGTTCATCATTACTTAAAAAGGTACGCGATTATGTTTCTCAAGGAGAATTAATAGCTCTAAGCGGAGATTCAGGCAAAAATACAACCGGACCACATCTTCATTTCGAAATTTGGCAGAATGGTAAACCGGTGGATCCTCAAAAAATATTATTAAAGTAGGAGAGCATTAAATGGCAAATAAAAGAGATTCAATTACAGAAGATGTTAGCATAATTAGCAGCGGAGTAAAAATTGATGGAAATCTTTACAGCGATGGTAATGTAAGAATTGACGGAAGTATCAAAGGCAATATTTCAGTGAGTGGTAATTTAACAATTGGAGACGTAAGTGAAATTTACGGCGAGGTAAAAGCTAAAAATATTACTATGAGCGGAAAAGTTTTGGGCAAAATCAATTCATTGGAAAAACTAAAACTGGAATCTAAAGCTTATTTGAAAGGCGATTTGATAACGAAATTTTTAATTATAGAAGAAGGCGCTCACTTTGAAGGATTCAGCAGTATGAATAACGGTGTCTCTTCTGAACCAAAAGAGGAATGAGCATAGAACAAAAATCTACAGAGAAGATTAGTCAGTCATTTAAAAATGTAGGACCTTATCTTGGATTAGGTACACAATTAGCTGCATCTATAATCTTCATGTTTTTTCTTGGTAGATGGCTTGATGAAAAATTTAATTCTACTCCTCTAATGATTTTAATCTGTTCATTCATCGGCGGATTTGCCGGTATTTATAATTTTATTCATACAGTTCTGCAATTAAATCAGAAGAAAAAAATTGATAGAAAAAAGTAGAATAGCTCTTCTAATTTCAATTGCAGCCGCAATCATTCTTCTTTTTTTGATTTTTTTTGAAATAATCGCCCCGCTTTTAGGTTATTCTATTCTTAACGCATTACTCATTACAGTTGTTAATTTTGTTGTATTTACTTCCGCATATGTGTATTCGATCAAAAAATCAAACAAAATCTTCCTTTTGTTCACATTGGGTGGTATGGGAGTTCGTCTCTTGCTTATGCTTGTTCTTGTATTTATAAGCATAAAATTCTTGAAAGTTGACCTACTTGGGTTTATATTTGCACTCTTTATTTGGTATACTTTCTTTTTAATTTTTGAAATCGCTATCGTCAGGCGTGGTTTAGAGAGACGATAAAACACAAAATTTGCGTGGAATATGTGGGTTTATAATCCTAATACAGTTGCTGATACTATCAAAACAGCACTAGAAGTGAGAGAGAAACAGGACACAGGCTGGATAATGCATCACGTTCTTGATTCTAGAGAACTTGATTTTACTCCTTTTGGTATTGTTCATCTGCCGGAAATTCATTTGTTCGGTATTGATATTTCGATTACTAAACATGTTTTCTTCATGTGGCTGGCATTTGTAATTTTAGTTGTTACTTTCTTCTATGTAGCAAAGACATATAAAAAATCTCTTGTTCCGCGAGGTGTAACAAACTTAACGGAAGTATTGATTGTTTTTGTCCGCGATGAAATTGTTAAACCGACAATCGGCAAAGGTTACGAAAGATTTTTACCTTATTTGTTAACAGTGTTCTTCTTCATATTGACATGTAATTTTCTCGGACTAATTCCGTACGGTTCAACTGCAACAAGCAATATTGCGGTAACAGCAACACTTGCTGTAATTTCTTTTGTTGTTATTCAAGCCGGCGGAATGATGAAAAACGGAGTCTTCGGATATTTGAAAGGATTAGTCCCTCATGGAATTCCGATTTGGCTGCTGCCGATTATGATACCCGTTGAATTATTAGGTTTATTTACAAAACCCTTTGCATTAGCTGTTCGTCTTTTTGCGAATATGACAGCCGGACATATTGTTATTTTATCGCTCTTAGGATTGATATTTATTCTTCATACATATTTTGTAGCACCGGTTTCGGTTTCTTTTACATTGTTTATCTTTTTCCTTGAGATTTTAGTTGCACTGATTCAAGCATATATTTTTACAATGCTGTCGTCGTTATTTATCGGGATGGCGGTTCATCAAGAACATTAATTTTAATTAACAGAATATAACAGGAGGAATTAAATGGAATTTGCATATTTAGCAGCCGGTTTCGGCGCAGCATTAACGGTTATCGGTGGTGCATTCGGTATTGGAAAATTAGCGAGCTCAGCTATGGAAGCAAGCGGACGTCAGCCTGAAGCAGCCGGCGATATCAGAACATCAATGATTATTGCAGCAGCTCTTATTGAAGGTATTTCTCTTTTCGCGCTCGTTATCTGTATTCTTTTGGCACTTAAGTAAGAATTAAAATTCTTTTTCGAAAACAGGAATAGAAATGAATACAATTAGTTTTTTGTTGTTGTTTATCTTTTCTGAAGGCGGTGAAAAAAGCGGCAGTCCCCTGGATGTAAATCCCGGCGTAATATTATGGACTGTTGTAACGTTCGTCTTACTTCTGCTGATCTTAAAAAAGATTGCATGGAAACCAATTCTCAATTCCTTGAGCGAAAGAGAAAATTTTATTAAAGATTCTCTTGAGAAAGCCGATAAAGCTCAGAAAGATGCTGAGAAGTTGCTGGCTGAGAATAAAGTTAATCTTTCTAAAGCCGAAGACGATGCCAATAAAATAATTGAACAAGGCAGAGAGATGGCTGAAAAATTGAAAGTTCAAATTCTTGAAGAGAGTAAAGCCCAAGCAAGAAAAATGATATTAGACGCAACAGGCGAAATCGAACGAAAAAACAGCGAAGCCTTTAACAACCTTAAAGGACAGGTAGCGGATATTGCCGTCAATGCTGCCGAAAAGATAATTAGAGAAACTCTCGATAAAGATAAACAAGTAAAGTTGGTTAACAAATATTTGGATGACTTGAAAAACTAAAATGAGTGTTTTCCGAATTTCATATCGTTACGCGAATTCTTTAATGCTTCTTGCAGTAGAGAAGAATATTTTCCAAAAAATTTCTGATGATGCTGACCTTATCTTTAATACATTTAATGCATCAAAAGAACTTCGGGCTGTGTTGAAAAGTCCGGTTGTAAAATCGACCGATAAGAAAGCTTTGTTGGAAAAAATATTCCAAAATAAAATTAATGGTGAAACACAGAGCTTTATCAATTTTGTAGTTGAAAAGAACCGGGAAGATATTCTCTTTGATATTTTCAAAGAATTTCTTGTCTTGGTGGATAAGAAGAACGGAGTTGTAAAAGCAAAAGTTGTATCTGCAATTGATTTGAATGATCAGATAAAACAAAAAATGGTCGGTGATCTTGAAAAGAAGACTAACAAAAAGATTTCAGCCAATTATCATGTAGATCCGAATTTGATCGGAGGTTTCATCGTCCGCATCGAAGATACTGTTTATGATGCTTCTGTAAAAAATCAATTGAATTTATTGCGCAAAAAATTTTCACAAGAAATAAAAATATCTAATAACTAAAGATAAATTTAGTCCCGAAAAATCGGGACCCTCCGAAGGAGTCCTTCGGACCTATGGGAGAAAAAATAAAATGGCGGAAGTAAGACCCGATGAAGTTTCTGCGATATTAAGAAAACAGCTTGCCGGATTTGAAAACGAAACCGACATCTACGAAGTTGGAACGGTTCTTTCAGTTGGCGATGGTATTGCGCGAGTTTATGGTCTATCAAAAGTTATGGCTAGCGAGCTTGTTGAATTTCCAAATGATGTAATGGGAATGGTTTTAAATCTTGAAGAGGACAGCGTTGGATGCGTTCTATTCGGCGAAAGTTCACTTATTAAAGAGGGCGATACGGTTAAAAGAACCAACCGCGTTGCTTCATTTCCTGTTGGAGAAAAACTGCTTGGCAGAGTTGTTAATCCGCTCGGTGTTCCATTAGATGGAAAGGGGACAATTCAATTTGATAAATACATGCCTATTGAACGGAAAGCATTGGGTATTATTCAGCGTCAGCCGGTAAAAGAACCGTTGCAAACTGGTATCACTGCAATTGATTCTATGATTCCGATCGGGCGCGGTCAACGTGAGTTGATAATTGGCGACCGTCAGACCGGTAAAACTGCTGTAGCGGTTGATGCAATCATTAATCAGAAATATACTCATACAGAAGAAGCAAAAAAGAACGGCGTTAATCCTGTTTATTGTGTTTATGTAGCAATCGGTCAGAAAAATTCAACAGTGGCTCAAGTTGTTGCAAAACTTGAAGAATCCGGCGCAATGGAATATACAACTGTTGTTGATGCAGCTGCATCTACTCCGGCACCGCTCCAATATATCGCTCCGTATTCAGGCGCAACATTAGGAGAATTTTTCAGAGATAACGGGAAGCATGCTCTTGTAATTTATGATGATCTTTCCAAGCAAGCTGTTGCATACAGAGAACTTTCATTGTTATTGAGAAGACCTCCCGGACGTGAAGCTTATCCGGGCGACGTTTTTTATTTGCATTCAAGATTATTAGAACGTGCTTCTAAATTAAGTGATAAACTTGGCGGCGGAAGTTTGACAGCTTTACCAATTATCGAAACACAGCAAGGTGACGTATCGGCTTATATTCCTACAAACGTTATCTCAATTACAGATGGGCAAATTTATCTTGAGCCAAATTTATTTAATGCCGGTGTTCGCCCCGCAATCAACGTTGGAATTTCAGTTTCACGTGTTGGCGGCAATGCTCAAATTAAAGGAATGAAAAAAGTTGCCGGTTCACTGAAATTAGATCTTGCACAGTACCGCGAACTTGAAGCATTTGCAAAGTTCGGTTCAGATCTTGATAAATCAACATTGAGAACACTTGGCAAAGGCGCTCGGCTTGTTGAACTCCTAAAGCAAGGTCAATACGTACCCGTACCGGTTGAAAAACAAGTCCTGAGTGTTTACATCGGAACAAATAATTACTTTGAATCAATCGAAGTTAAAGATGTTAAAAGATTCGAAAAAGAATTTTTGGAATACGTTGAATTGAAGTATCCTCAAATATTAGAGAACATCCGTCAAACGAAAGAAATGAAGGATGATACAGTTCAGCTTGTTAAAAAAGCAGTTGAAGAATTTATTGAAAAGTTTAGGAAGAGTTAAAATTTAGATGGCAACACTCCGCGACATAAAGGGAAGAATCAAAGGTGTTAAGAGCACCCAGCAGATTACAAAAGCAATGAAAATGGTTGCAGCTGCCAGACTGCGTCGCGCCCAAGAAAATATTATTAATGCAAAGCCATACTCAAAAAAAATTACCGAGATGCTTCAAAATCTTTTGAACATCGAAAAGAATTTTAGTAACCCTCTGTTTGCTGAGAGGGAAGTAAAACGAATTGCTCTTATTGTTGTAACTTCGGACCGTGGCTTATGCGGCGGTTTTAATATGAATGTAATTCGTAAAGCAGAAGAATTAGCTAAAGATGAACTCGCGAATTACAATAATGATGGTAATTTAGCTTTGTATTGTATCGGTAAAAAAGGTAATGATTACTTCACAAAAAGACCCTACAATGTAGTTGGTTCCTACCCAGGAATTTTCTCTCATCTAAAGTTTGAGTTTGCATCCGGATTGATTAAAGAACTCACCGCTAAATATATCTCCGGTGAGATTGACAAAGTTTTGGTTGTGTATAACGAATTTAAATCTGTCATTCAGCAAAAAACAACTGTTGAACAATTGTTCCCAATTAAACCTTTTGAAGCAAAGACCAGCGAAACGGTTCAAGATGTTAATTATATTTATGAACCGGACAAAGCAAGCATTATTGGTGTACTTTTGCCTAAACATCTCAATGCTCAAATGTGGACTACTTTGCTTGATTCTTATGCTGCTGAATTGGGAGCTAGAATGACTGCGATGGATATGGCAACTGAAAATGCGAAAGAGTTGATTCGCTCATTGAATCTAACTTATAACAAAGTTCGCCAGGCATCCATAACCAAAGAAATCTTAGAAATCGTTTCCGGAGCGAATGCCCTTAAAGAGTCCTAAAAAATTGTTTACGTTTGAAATGAATATTGTTTTTATTATCTTTCATTAGGGTTGGTGCAAGATGCTCGATGATTTGACAGAAAAACTTGAGCGGGCGTTAAAAAAAATAACCGGCCAAGGTAAATTAACAGAATCAAATATTTCGGATACTCTTAGAGATATCCGGCGTGTTCTTTTAGATGCGGATGTAAATTACAAAGTCGCTAAAAAATTTATCGATGATGTAAAAGAAAAAGCGCTCGGTACTGAAGTTCTGAATTCAGTTACTCCAGGTCAGCTCATTACAAAAATAATGTATGATGAGTTGACTAAACTTTTAGGCGGTAGCGGTTCAGAACTGAGTTTGAATGCGTCCGGGATTACTGTAATAATGCTTATTGGACTGCAAGGATGCGGCAAGACTACTTTCAGTGCCAAACTTGCAAAGTCATTAAAAAATAAAAAAAGAAATGTTCTTTTAGTTGCTGCAGATGTTTACAGACCTGCTGCTATTAAACAATTGCAAATTCTGGGAAGTCAAATTGACGTTTCGGTTTTTACAATTGAGGATAGCAAGGAACCTGTAAAGATAGCTTCCGAGTCATTGATTTATGCGAAGGAAAATGGTCTTAATACTGTAATCATTGATACTGCCGGCCGTTTACACGTTGATGATGATATGATGAATGAAGCCGCACAAATTAAAGCAAAAGTTAATCCGACTGAAACTTTATTTGTTGTGGATTCTATGACCGGACAGGATGCCGTTAATTCGGCAAAAGCTTTTCACGAGAAAGTTGAATTTGACGGTGTTGTTCTTACAAAACTTGATGGAGATTCACGCGGAGGTTGTGTTCTTTCAATTCGTGCTGTAGTTGACCGCCCGGTTAAGTTTGTTAGTCTGGGCGAGAAACTCGATTCGATTGAATCTTTTTATCCTGATAGAATGGCTTCAAGAATTCTTGGTAAAGGAGATGTAATTTCTCTTGTTGAGAAAGCTCAAGCCCAATTCGACGAAAAAGAAGCGGATGATCTTGAAAAGAAATTCAAAGAGAACAAATTTGATTTTGACGATTTCTTGAAGCAGATAAAAATGATCAAGAAGATGGGTTCACTAAAAAGTCTTCTTGGAATGGTGCCGGGTATAAGTTCGGCAGTTAAGAATGCAGATGTTGATGAAAAACAGCTCATTGTGGTTGAATCAGTAATTCAATCCATGACAAAGAAAGAAAGAACGAATCCAAAAATTTTAAACGGAAGCAGAAGAAAAAGAATTGCGCGGGGAAGCGGAAACACGGTTCAAGATGTGAATAGGTTGATAAAGCAATTCGAACAAATGCAGCAGATGATGAAAATGATGAATAAGAATAGTGGAAAATTTTCATTACCAAAAAACATAAGATATAATTAGTTTATAAAATCAATAAGGAGTAACAAATTGGCAGTTAAGTTAAGATTGAGAAGAATGGGAAAGAAAAAACAGCCTGTTTATAAAGTAGTTGCGGCTGATGCACGTTCACCAAGAGATGGAAAATTTATTGAAGCTATTGGTCTGTACAATCCCAAGACCGATCCGGCTACTGTAGATATTAAAGAAGCCCGGGCAATGTATTGGCTGGGAGTTGGCGCTCAACCTACAGATACAGTAAAAAATCTTTTATCTCATCAAGGTATTATTCTAAAACGTGAATTGATGAATCAAGGTTTAAGCGAAGAACAGATTACATTGAAAATGGATGAATGGAAAAAGCTAAACGAAGCAAATTTAGCGGCAGCATCAAAAAAGAAATCAGAAAAAGCTAAAGCAAAAAAAACATCGGCTGAAAAGCAAGATAAAACTGAGAACGAAACGGTAGCATAGGGTACTGCTTCCGAAATAGACTAATTCCTTACGGAATGGCTTGCACTAATTACGTACTCTGACGATCACTTAATGTAAAGGTAGTCTCATGAAGGAATTTATTGAATTTATCGCGAAACACCTTGTGGACTCTCCGGACAGTGTTGTTCTGGAAGAAGCTACTCCCGACGAAAAAACTGTTGAACTTTCTCTTAAAGTCGGTGCGGATGATGTGGGCAAAGTTATCGGCAAACAAGGTAAAACTGCTCAAGCAATGAGAACCTTGCTTACGGCAATTGCGGCAAAAGACGGTAAACGTGCTATCTTAAAAATACTGGATTAATCAAGTTAACTGTGGATGAATTATTTCTTATTGCAGAAATTAAAGCAGTTCATGGTTCAAACGGTTTTGTTTTGATTGATTCATTTTCTGATTTCTCAGAAAGATTTTTTAAGCTGAATTCTGTTTTTTTAGAACTGTTCGGCTCGAAGAAAGAGTTCTTTGTTGAAAATGTTATTGAAGTTGGCGGAAGAATTGCGCTCAAATTCAAAAATTTTAATTCCGGCAATGATGTTAATTTCCTTCTCGGGAAGAAAATTTTTGTTACTGAAGAAAATTCGGTCAAGCTTTCAAAAGACACTTACTTCGTTCATGATCTAATTGGCAGTGAAGTCTATCGGAATTCAATATTGCTCGGGTTTTTAGTTGATGTAATGGCTTACCCGGCTAACGATGTTTATGTAATCAATATGATTGATCATAAAAAAATTTTAATACCGGCAATTAAGGATTTTATTCATTCCTTTGACCCGGTAAAAAAGAGATTAGAATTAGTGCCTGATTGTGATTTGCTCTACGATGATGAGAATTGATGTTATCTCTGCGGTTCCAGACTCTCTTACTAGTCCGCTTAACACAAGCATAATAAAGAGGGCCCAAGAACGAAATAAAGTTGAAATTGTTTTGCATAATCTGCGTGATTATGCTTTCGATAAACATAAACAGATTGATGATAAGCCGTTTGGCGGCGGACCCGGAATGCTTCTTAAGCCGGAACCGTTCTTTGAATGTATTGAAAAACTTCTTTGCGAACGAAAATACGATCATATAATTTTTCCTACTCCGGGAGGAAAAATTTACGATCAAAAGATGGCAAATGATTTTTCGCTCGTTGAGAATTTGATGATTATAGCCGGGCATTACAAAGGTGTTGATGATAGAGTTCGTCAGAAATTTGCGACTGACGAAATTTCAATCGGACATTATGTTTTAACCGGCGGAGAAATTGTTGCTCTTGCAATAATTGATTCTGTTGTACGGCTTATACCGGGAGTGTTGAACGATAGCGAATCGGCCTTAAACGATTCTTTGATGGACGGCGAGTTTATTGAAGCACCTTATTACACACGTCCCGCTGAATATAAAGAAATGACTGTACCGGAAGTTTTGTTATCCGGTCATGAAAAGAAAATAAAAGAGTGGAAAGAAGCTCAATCAAAAGTTTTAACTGAAAAATGGAAAAAAATAAATAGCATGGAGTAATTGGTAATGGACAAATTAAATGAACTAACAAAAGAGCAACTGCGCACAGACTTTCCGGCATTTAAAACCGGTGATCATATTCGTGTGCACGTTAGAGTTATTGAGGGCGATAAAGAAAGAATCCAGCCGTTTGAAGGCGATGTTATAAGCATCAGAGGCGCGGGATTGAATAAAACTTTCACAGTTCGCAAAATTGCAAGCGGTGTTGGTGTTGAAAGAATCTTCTCTTATAACTCACCTAAACTAGCAAAAGTTGAAATGGTACGCGAAGGTAAAGTTAGAAGAGCAAAACTTTTCTACTTGAG
This sequence comes from Ignavibacteriales bacterium, assembly GCA_026390795.1. Taxonomy (NCBI): domain Bacteria; kingdom Pseudomonadati; phylum Ignavibacteriota; class Ignavibacteria; order Ignavibacteriales; species Ignavibacteriales bacterium. Next base: position 267,278 of record JAPLFG010000005.1, on the reverse strand, counting down.
AGAACTTTCAGGTAAAGCCGCACGTATCAAAGATAAAAACCAGAAATAATTTTATCCGGATTTTTGAACCCCGCGGTGCGGGGTTTTTTATTTTAAGATATTGAGAAAATGAATGAAGCTCATACTTCCTAAAAATATTTATTCTTCAATTTTGATTTCCGAACTTCAGAAGAATGAAGGTTTTGAAATATCCTACAAAGAATCGCCCCTTATAAGCAAGGATTTGGAATTCAACACATCGGCAATAGCGCTTATACCTTCACTCGATCTTATAAACCACCGCAATTTATTTGTATCAAATAAGCTTGCTCTTGCATTCGATGGGGCATTGTCAAACTCTTATTTCCATTTCATTGAAGGGGAGAAGAAGATTGAAAAAATTTACCTTAGAGGTGATGTTTCATTAAATGAAATTCTTCTTACCAAAATACTTTTTTCGGAACGATATTCTGCCAATCTTGAAATTTCTCTCGATCCAAGTAAAAACGTGGAGAAAGGAAAGGATTTTCTTGTAGTAGGCGATGAAAATTTTACATCGTGGAATGTTCAGAATGCATTAAGTCTGGCAGATGAAGCATCGGAATTATTGGAATACCCTTATGTAAACTATGTCTTTGCGTCTCCCGATAGAGAAGCACTTCAAAAATTCAATGAGTCGGTTAATGCAATCGATCCGATTATTGAAGATCAGATTGAAAAAATTATTGATCTATTGAACATAAGTAGAGAAGCAAAATCCTTTATCACTCAGAATATTGGTTCGCTCTATTTTGATATGACCGACAATGAACTCAATGCAGTTAACGAGTTGATTAGACTTATTTTCTTCCACGGAATTATTGAGGACATGTTTGATGTGAAGTTTTTATAGCATAAAAAAACCTTGAAGATCTTACAGCGACCTTCAAGGTTGATAAAATTAGATTGGCTCTTTACTTCTTATTTATACAATGCAAAACTTTCCCAGTGCTTTTATAATCCAAAATGATTTTAATAGTTTCTTCAGCAACAGCATCCTGTGCTTGCTCTGTAGAGGCGCCAATATGATGTGTGACGTAAATACCTTCTATGTTCTGCAGTTTAGAAGCAACAGCTCCATCTTTTCCTTCCGGTTCGCCCTTGAATACATCAACTCCGGCTACAATTCCTTTTTCTTTTACAGCTTTGATCAGAGCGTCTTCGTCAATTACGTCGGCGCGGGAAGTGTTGATCAACATCGCACCTTTCTTCATTAATCCAAATGATTTTTCGTTGAACATTCCTTTGGTTTGCGGATTTGCCGGAACGTGGAGTGTAATAACATCCGCCATTGAAATTAATTTTTCTACATCATCAATATATTCAACACCAATTCCTTCGGTTTTGAAAACATCGTAGCCGATAACTTTCATTCCGAATGCCTGCGCACGTTTTGCAATCTCTTTACCGATATTTCCAACACCGATAATTCCCAATGTCTTTCCGAAAAGTCCTTCGGCTTTAGAATATTTTGCTTTATTCCAGACGCCATTGCTAAAATCTTTTACGTTATCCGGAATTTTTCTGTCGAGTGAAATGATTAGACCCATTGCAAGTTCTGCCACCGCAATTGAATTTTTGCCTGGAGTATTCGAAACTGAAACTCCTTTTGCGGTCGCCGCAGCGACATCAATATTGTTGTAGCCCGATCCGGCACGTATAACAATTTTCAAATTGCTGCCGGCATTAATAGCAGCCGCATTGACGTTGGTCGAACGCACAACAATAAATTCAGCGTCTTTAACTAAATTTGGAATATCATTCTCTCCGGCTTTAGGCTCATAACTAATTTCAAATCCGGCATCTCTCAAAGTCTGAATATGATTTTCCGGAAATTTGTCTGCGATTAATACTTTCATCTTAGAACTCCTTGATTTTATATACACCAAAATAATGCAACTTTAAGAATTAACCCCACGATTTATCGTGGGGTTTCAGATCATTCGTGTACTTGGCTTTAGCCATGATGAGTAAATCCGAATTTTGCTATAAATTCTTCATACTCACTTTTGAATGTAGATTTTTTATGATGTTCTTCTTGATTTTGGATGTAATCCCTTACTTTATTAAGCATTGATTCACTAACAGAAACCGCATAGTATTCATCCGCCCATTCTAACTTTGGTTTTAGTAGCGAGTTTTTATTTGTCCAATACGCAGCTTCTCCTTTTACTAGTTGGATTGCCTTTGCGATTGTCATATCTGCATTTAATGCTAACAAGCAGTGTACGTGATCTAGATCTCCGTTAATGGAATCGATATAAATCTGTTTCTTTTTTGCGTTCTTTTGTATATGCGAAAAAAGTTGTTGTTTTACTTCCTTTGTCAAAATGCGCTCATGGTTCTTTGTACCCCATACCGCATGAATCCATATTTTAACATGTGACATAATACTTTTTAATGCTGGGCTAAAGCCCAGATGGTTTTTGTATTTATCACCCCACGCTAAAGCGTGGGGTTTATATATAAGGATATTTGTTACTTTTCAATTACTGTTGAATACATATTTGGATCTCTTTTGGAGTTATTTCATCATTGGAATTTTTACAGAGAATTTTTTTGCATTATCAATTGCTCTATCATAACCGGCATCAGCATGACGAGCAATCCCCATTCCGGGATCGTACGTTAAAACACGTTCAATCCGCACTTCGGCATCTTTAGTCCCATCAGCAACCACAACCATTCCTGCGTGAATTGATTTACCGATACCAACACCTCCACCATGATGAACAGAAACCCAACTTGCACCTCCGATAGCATTTAACATGGCATTGAGAATAGGCCAGTCTGCAATTGCATCGCTGCCGTCTTTCATTGCCTCGGTCTCACGGTTTGGTGAAGCGACCGATCCGCAATCAAGATGATCTCTTCCGATAACAATTGGCGCACTTACTTTTCCATCCGCAACTAATTGATTGAAAATTTTTCCCATCTTGGCTCGTTCACCATAACCGAGCCAGCAGATTCGTGCCGGCAATCCTTGGAAATGTACTTTTTGCTGTGCGAGTTCAATCCATCTTATCAGAGCTTTATTTTCCGGAAATGTTTCCATCACAGCTTTATCGGTTTCAAAAATATCTTTTGGATCGCCGCTTAAAACTGCCCATCTAAAAGGACCTTTACCATCACAGAAGAGAGGACGGATATATTCAGGTACAAAACCGGGAATGTCAAATGCGTTTTGCAAACCGTTCTCCTTTGCTTCGCCGCGGATGTTATTCCCGTAATCAAAAGCGATCGAACCGCGTTTTTGAAATTCCAACATGGCTTTTACATGTTCAACAATAGTTTTCTTTGATAACGCAATATATTTTTTAGAATCGCTTTTGCGAAGATCTAATGCTTCTTCAAAACTCATTCCCATCGGAATGTACCCGTTAAGAGTATCGTGTGCCGATGTTTGATCTGTAATTATATCCGGAGTGATTTTTCTTTCTAAGATTTTTGGTAGAACTTCTCCTGCATTACCTATAAATCCAACAGAGAGAGCTTTCTTATTTTTTTGTGCATCAAGAACAAGTTTTAGTGCTTCATCTAAATCTTCAGTCATAACATCAAGATAACCGGTATCAATTCTTTTTTGAATTCGCGAGCGGTCAACATCAATTCCAAGGAATGCAGCACCATTCATTGTTGCTGCAAGAGGTTGAGCGCCGCCCATTCCGCCTAATCCAGCTGTTAATAAAAATTTTCCACTTAGAGTTCCATTGAAATGTTGACGGGCACATTCTGCAAATGTTTCATATGTACCTTGCAAGATTCCTTGAGTGCCAATATAGATCCAGCTCCCGGCAGTCATTTGACCGTACATGGTTAATCCTAAAGCATCAAGCCGCCGAAATTCATCCCAAGTAGCCCAATCCGGAACAAGCATAGCATTGGATATAATTACTCGCGGTGCGTTTTCGTGTGTTCTGAAAATTGCAACCGGTTTGCCAGATTGAACAACGAGAGTTTCATCATTTTCTAAATTTTTCAATGATGAAATAATTGCTTCGTATGATTCCCAATTTCTCGCGGCTTTACCGGATCCACCGTAAACAATTAAATCTTCAGGTCTCTCAGCAACATCGGGATCAAGATTGTTCATCAACATTCTCATTGCTGCTTCTTGAATCCAACCTTTGCAACTTATTTTTGAGCCTGTCGGTGCTTTTATAATTTTTTCCATTATTTCCATATTTAATCCAAGAAGTAATTTTGTAAGAGATTATCGTATTGAGAATATGCAGATTTATAGAACCAGCGTTTTAGAAAGAATCCTTTTGCGGCTTGCTTTTTCATATGGTCAACGTTTTCCTTCAACCGGAAGACTAATTTTGTTTTTTCATCTTTGGTTAATTTTATTTCGTCGGTTCCGTCGTTAAGTTTTTCGATAATTGAATTGAACGATTTTATATCCGCAAAGAATCGTTCATCGGCAGACATTTGTTTAAGCATCGTCTTACAGAAAGTAGTAAGAATTTTTCTCTCATTCTTGTCAAGAGTGTACACATAATTTTTGAAAAGTGGTTTTGCCATATTGGTATTTGCCTTCTGAAAATAGATTATACTTTTAGTGAAAGAAGTTTTTCCCGCATCTTTTGGTAACCGGGTTTGATTACATTATAAATGTAGGGTAATCTTTCTTTGTACGGAATGAAAGAAGATTTCATTGCATTTATATTAAGTTTTTCAACATCATCCAAGGTTAACCCAAACATTTCGCTCGCAATAGAATATTCTTTAGTCAATGTTGTATCACTCATAAGCCGATCATCAGTATTAAGGAATACTCTAAATTTTTCATTGTATAATTTTATAAAGGGATGATTTTCTAATTTATCAATCGCTCCAGTATGAACGTTACTTAACAAATTTATCTCGAGCGGAAGGCGTGTATCTAAAATGTATTGTGCAAGTTGTCCCAATGCAACAATATTACCTTGTGCATCGAAAACCATATCCTCAATCAACCGCGTTGCATGACCAATGCGGTGAGCGCCGCAAATTTGAATTGCCTGCCAGATCGATTCTTTGCCAAATGCTTCGCCAGCATGAATTGTAATGTTGAAATTTTCTCTTTTGATAAACTGAAATGCATCAAGATGTTTCTTCGGAGGATAACCGCCTTCTTCACCGGCTAAATCAAATCCTACGACACCATTCCTTCTAAAATTAACAGCAAGTTCTGCCATCTCCAAAGTGTTCTTCATATTACGCATACCACAGAGGATTAAGCCGTAGCCAACTCCAAAATCATTTTTCCCTTTTTCAAGTCCTTCTAACACTGCCGCGATAATATCCTCATACCAAAGACCTTTTTCGGTATGAAAAACTGGTGCAAAACGAGTTTCAACATAACAAACACCGTCCTTATACATGTCTTCCATCATTTCATACGCGATGCGTGTTAAGCCTTCTTTTGTTTGCATAACGGCGCACGTATGCTCAAACCCTTGAAGGTACTCAACTAAGTTGCCTTTATTGGCTCCGCGAAAAAACCATTCAGCAAGTTCACTGGCATTGGTAGTCGGCAGCTTCGTATATTTTAATTCCTTTGCAAGATCAATAATTGTCTGAGTTCTTAATCCTCCGTCAAGATGATCATGAAGAAGTACTTTAGGAACTCCGCGGATTATTTCTTCTGTTTTCATTTATTTTCCTTTCTTTCAAAATTATCCTTTTGCGTTCCGAAAATCAATTAATGTAAATCTTTGAAATAAAGCTTTACACTCATTCACGAACCACAAATTCGCCTTGACTTCACCTTCTTAAAATGGTTATTTTTCGTCCAGTAAAATTCGATTCTTTTTAATACACAGGAGCATAAATGAAAAAAGTACTTATTGGTTTAAGTCTTTTAAGTATGGTTTTAGGATTTACAGCATTTGAATGCGCATCAGCCGAATTAACTGGCGCAAAGATGTATCTTAATCAAAAACAATATGCAAAAGCGAAAGAAACCTTGTTGAAAGAAGTTGAAAAAAATCCAAAAAGTGATGAAGGATGGTTTTTGTTAGGCGGCGTTTACAGTGAAGAAGGCAACGTTATTGAAATGTTAAAAGCATTCGACAAATCCCTCGAAGTCAGCAAAAAATATGAACCGCAAATAACCGATTACAAGAAGTACACCTGGCAAACAAGTTTCAACAAGGGTGTTGGATTCTTCAATAGTGCAGTGAAGACTACCAATCCCGACAGTATGAAAATGTTTTTCGCAAACGCGATCCAACAATTCAATAACTCAATTGCATGCGAACCTGATTCAACGATTGGTTATGAAAATGTTGCAGCTTCTTATTTGAATATGGGAAAAACAGATGAGTCGGTTCCTGTATTGGAAAAATTAGTTTCTTTGGGCAGACCTGCATTTGCATTCTCAAGATTGGGACAAATTTTTATACTCAAAGGCGCTAACTTGATGGATTCATACTATACATCAAAAAATGCAGCTGACAGCGTAAAAGCGTTTGAATGGTATTCGAAAGCAATTAATGTTTTGGAAAAAGGAAGAGAAAAATTTCCTACGGATGCGGAAATACTTCTTCAACTAGGAAACGCTTATTATTCATCCGAAAAACTGGACGTAGCAACAGAATCATTCAAGACTTTATCGGAAAGATCTCCGACTAACAGAGAGCTAAAATATGCCTATGGTGTAGTTCTTCTAAAATCAAAAAAATATGATGAGGCGACAAAAGTTCTTGAAGAAGTTGTTAAAATGGATCCTAATAATTTAGACGCCAATTATAATTTAGCCGCTACTTATATCAGCTGGGGAAACGATCTTAGAGAAGTTGCGATTAAAAAAGAAAGCAACGATAAATCTTACTTGGATAAATTCAAAGCAACAATTCCATATCTACAAAAATATTTGGAAATTAAACCAGGCGAAGGTAAAGTATGGACTAGTTTAGCACAAGTATATGCTAATCTTGGAATGAAAAAGGAAGCTGAAGAAGCGTTTAAGAAAGCCGAACAATACAAATAATATTTATTCTATTTGAACGTAAGCCCACAGTCACGCGAATGCGGGATTGTGGGTTTTTTTATGAACATCAAAGGTGATAAAATGAACCAGAATAATGATCAAAATCCTCAACAAATAAATATCGAACTTGGGGAAAAAGAAGCAGAGGGTATTTACTCTAATCTTGCGATAATAACACACTCGCCGGCAGAGTTTGTTATTGATTTTACACGTGTTGTGCCTGGTGTACCAAAAGCACGGGTTTTATCTCGTATTATAACTACTCCTCAGCATGCAAAAATGTTAATGCGTGCATTGAAGGATAATCTTGATAAATTCGAATCCCGTTTTGGTGAAATTAAAATTGATGCTCAACCCACACCTCAATTCGGTTTTATAAGCAGTGATAAAAACGAAAAAGTAAATTGAAATAAAGAGGTTCTCTTTTGAGAACCTCATTTACAATCTATATCACAACTCATTTCTTACTCGAAATCATTCCTTGAGTTAGTTAAAAGAAATACCTACTTTATTTATGTAGTAAAGAACTTTTGTTTTACAATAAGTTGACTTTATGGGAGTAAATATATGAGAAGGGTAAGCATTTTTTTCACAATACTATTTCTTTTAAGCACTTCTTTATTATTAAGAGCGCAAACGCCTCAAATCAGTTTAGAAGTTTTTCAGGATTTGAGTACAGTGGATTTAGGCGCATTTTTAATCTCCAATGATCTTAGCGGCCAGCCAAGAATTTTCCAAATAACTATTATTCCAGAAGGTAAAAATGTTGTTGTTCAGGGACAAGTTAATTGGAAAATGGACTTGACCAGTGGCTTCCGCGAAATATTTAATTTCAAGACAAAAGTTTTTAAAGCGAGGAGTTTTACAAATGCAGATGTCGGTAACTCCGATATCCAGTTGCAATCGGTGAATGGAGATAAAACTCTTGCAGAAGAATTAGCTAAAAGAGGAAAACCCACCGGTGTTATTAGAATATCATTGCAGTTATATGATGACCGCGGGAATTTTTTAAACCAACTTCCTCCCCCTGGATATAGAGACTTTGATTTTTTTAATCCTGCTCAGACAATTTCTATTCTATCACCACAAAATGAAAGTTCATATGATGTTGGAAATGTTCAAGCACAATGGACTCCAGTTGCAGGTGCAACAAGTTATATAATACGCGCTTGCATATTACCGGAAGGTTCTTCGAGTCTGGAAGATGCTCTGAACAGTGGCGACCCGTTGATAAAGGATAGAGATGTGGGAGTTGCCAATGTTATTAATCTAAGTACTATTCTAGACCGTCAATGGGTTGGCGGTCAACGCATTGTTCTTTCAGTAAGCGCATATATATCAGGACCCGGAGGAGGCACTTTGTTAAAAAGTTCTCCGGTCACTTTCCTATTAGATAAATCCGGCGATAACCGGTCCGATGCAGCAAATATTAATCCGGATCTAATTCGTCTGGCAAATTTAATTTCCAATCAGGTCAATCAAGAATTTGTAGCCAAATTATCAAGCGGAAATATTTCCATGGATCAAATTCAAATTACTGATGAAAATGATCGAGCAATCACTCTATCAGACTTTTTACAGATACTTTCATTTTTGGAAACACATAAAGAAGCTGTTATTTCGATAAACTTTACTGCTAAATAGAAGGTTGATAAAACTATGAAAGCGAAAAGCTTAATCATTATTTTTATTATTCCATTTCTGCTGGGTTTTAACTCCGGCAAGAAATCAACACCCTCATCAGATACACCTGTAGCTTTGGTAAAGAAAATAGTAATAGATGTTACATATAAAAAAGGCGGGCAAAGCGATTGGGATGCTGCTAAAACCGGACTGCCTTTAAATGACGGCGATCAAGTAAAAACCGGTCCAAAGTCTCTCGCACTAATAATATTTACAGATGGCTCCGGACTTTTACGTGTTAGAGAAAATGCGATACTCAATGTTTATGGTAAATCAGAAAATAAAAAACTGAACAAAAACACCGTTCTTAACAAAGGTACGATTGGATTTGAAGTAAACAAGCAGGAAGACGAAGAATTTAAATTCACAACTCCTACTGCTGTGGCATCAATACGCGGAACAGATGGATCTCTGGAGGTTGATGATAATAATTCTACAATAATAAGATTAGATAAAGGTAAACTTGATTTTCAATCTTTAAAAGGGGACAAAAAAGAAGGTTCTCTCACGGAAGGGAATACTGCAAGAATTGATAACTCTGGGAATATAAGCATCAATCCGCAGACGCAGGCTGATAAAGACAAGAATAGTTCAATCAAAAATACTAACACAAAGAAAGTTAAGATAAAGACCAAACTTGGTGATGTGGAAATAGAGTACTACTCATCAGAAAATAAATAAATATTTTTTATAGGGTTCCTTAAACTATTTGAGGAATAAAATGAATAGAAAAAAAATAATTATTAAAGATTTTTTTGTATTCGGTCTGCTCTTAATTTTCCTACTTAATGTAAAGACTTCTGGACAGATCAGCAGCATAGTTTCGTCGGTTAAATATGGCGATGCAAAAGAGAAAACCGCTCTCTCAATTTCGGCTGAACTATTTAGTTCGGAGAATATTTCAGAAATTAATATCGCGTACAAATCATTTGGGCAAAATGAATACAAACAAGCTGAGATGTTAATTGCAGGCAATACAGCTTCAGTCACAATTCCCGCAGAAATTATTCAGCCGCCATATATTGAGTTTTATCTTGTAATAAGAATCAAAGACGGCTCTAGTCAAACATATCCGATGGATGTCGATAAAGGTGTCAATCCGCTTCAGATACCGGTTTCGGCTTTCTCACAAAAGGATAGGGAAATTAATATTATAAGTCCCGCGGATGGTGAATTGATGTCTGAAAAAGAACTATTAATATCGATTTCATTCATAAAAGCACCGGATATTGTTGATATTAAAAAAACCAAAATATTCTTAAACAATGTGGATATTTCTTCAAGCGAATTAATAGCAGGCGATTTAATTATTCTTAGCGGTGAAAATCTTGAAAATAAAATAGGCTTTGGTGCTAAATTGCTGAAGGTTGAGGTCTTTGATAAAGAGGGAAATCTATATCACACTGTTTCCAGAAGTTTTGAAACTGTATCGGTAGAAGTTGCAAAAGCTGTAGGGTCGAGATGGAAGTACAACGGTTATGCAATGGGTGAATCGAGAAGTGAAAATTTTGGTTCTACATCTGTTTGGCGTAATAATATCTCGGCAGAATTCAATGGTTCTGTAGATCAATGGAAGTTAAACGGTTATGCTTATTTAACATCGGAAGAAAAAAATAATCTGCAGCCCTACAACAGATACTCAGCATCAATACAAGGCGGAGATTGGCTCGATTTGAAAGTCGGGGATGCATTCCCGCGTTTTCCAAATTTGATAATGGACGGAAAACGAGTGCGCGGTTTTACTGGCGCTGTAAATTTAGGATTCATTAATCTACAGGTGACTTCCGGAGAGACAGTTCGTAATGTTGAAGGTACTTTGATAGAAAAGTTTACCGCGAGCAATGCGCCTTTGGGAAATGATATAATTCCAATTAGTAGCAGTAAATACAATGGTTTTTCATTTGGCAAAGTTGAACTTGGTACTTATAACAGAACAATTTTTGCAATCCGCCCTTCATTCGGAAGCGGGGAAAATTTCCAATTCGGCTTAAGTTATCTGCATTCTAAAGACGATAAAAATTCTATTGAGTTTGGCGCCCGCCCTCAAGAAAATATTGTGATCGGAACTGATTTGATGTTCGCTTTTGATAATCAGAACATCTTATTCACGTCTCAAGCGGCAGTTGATGTTTACAACAAAGATATTTCGAGCGGAAATTTAACGGATGCACAGATTGATTCTGTCTTTGGGCCGAATGGTAATTTTAATATTGATCCAAGCAATGTAAAAAAAGCCCGGGATATTCTTGGTAAATTTATAACTGTTAATCAGTATATCGGTCCATGGAACCCCCAGGAATTTTCTTCACTTGCGGCAGAAGCTGCTTTAGCACTTAACTATTTTAATAATTCTCTCCGTGCTTCGTATATCTACCGCGGCAATGAATACCAATCCTTCGGTCAATCATTTTTAAGAACCGATGTTAAGGGTGTAAACCTGGTTGATCGATTCAGAATGCTCGATAATAAATTATTCGTATCATTCGGTTACGAGAGTCTGCAGGACAATCTTCAAAAAACTAAAATTGCAACCACTACGTATCAAACTCTAAGTGCATCTGTCTCAATTTTTCCGCGGATCAATTTTCCCAACATAACAATCGGTTACAACCAATATTTGAATAATAACAGTTTGAAATCCTCAGATCCTATCAACGGACAATACGCAGTTGATGATGTAACCAATAGAATCCTTTTACAATTATCCTATGATTTCATGATGGTAGTGAAGCATAACAGTTCGCTTTCTTTTACCACGTCTACAAGAGATGATAAAAGTTTGGCAATGACAAACGCAAAATTTAACTCCACTTCTCTGAATGTAAATAGTTACTGGACTCAATCATTGATGTCATTATTCGGCTTTGTATATAGCGCGAGTGATATTAAAGGAATTCCATTCAATTATTTTACTCTAACTGTTGGCGGCAGATATCGGTTGCTTGAAAATAAATTACAGTTAACGGCAACTCTGAGCCCGAGTTTTGGAGATTATAAGAGACAAGCTCTTGAGTTCACTGCTGATTATAATGTCTTTCTGAATTTTAATTTGATGTTTCAATCAAGAATTTATAGAATTCCGGATGCATCTACTAATTCAATCGTCGGCTTAACAGCACGAGTAACAATATAACATGACGACTAATTTATGAGCGGCGGTATTAAAGGAAACAAGTTTATACAAAAATTTGCAGTTGTATTTTCCGCCGCTCTTTTCACTGTGCTTCTTACACAAGATTATCTATTTACATTCTCACAACTCAAAGAGCTGGAATTAAAACTAATTGATCAAAGATTTCTCAAAAGGGGAAAGATTGATATTGAGGATTCATCTAAAGTTTTAATTGTCAATATAACACAGGAGCTGTTTGATCAAATTCCGCCGCCATACAATACATCTCCTTTCCCGCGATTCATTTATGCAAAGGCTATTGAGAATCTGACCAAAGCAGGAGTAAAAGCCATCGGCATTGATGTTGAAATGGCAGGTCCTGATCGATTCTCTCCGTCAAATGATACATTATTGATGCGCGCTATCAGAGAATCCGGCAAAGTTGTTTTGGCGGGGAAAATTGATGAGACAACCGAGGGTTTGATTGATCAAAGGAAATCAAACGTTACAAAAATATTTGAAGATTATGGAAATATGTTTTATGGAGTTGACAGTTCAATCGGAATAGTTCAGCCACCGCCGGATTTTGATAAAGTTTTCCGCCGATATTTGCCATTTAGATATACAGATATAACTCAAGAAAGAATTCCAAGTTTTGGTTTTGCCCTGCTCAATAAGTATTATGGATTTAAGAGCAATAGAACTGCAGAAAGAAAAAATGGATTCTTCCTTCTTGGCGGGAAAAAAATTCCGCAATATGACGCGACAACTGTCTTAATAAATTTCTATGGTTCAAGCGGAACATTCCCTCACGTAAAACTAATAGATGTAATTGATGATAAAAGTTTCAAAACGATTGATGAAATTGATTCTGGTGATATCAATACTTGGGATGATCCCGGATACGGACTTCTGCAGAGCGGTAAGTTCAAAGACAAAATTGTTATCATCGGATCAACTATGCCGGAAGACAGAGATATGTTGGCTTGTTCATTTGCTGAAGGAAAGCATAAAGGAGACAATCTGATTTACGGTGTGGAATTCCATGCGAACATTATTCAAAATATTCTGAACAATGATTTTCTTTTCAACCAATCAAAAGGAAGTGAACTCTTTGCCATTTTCTTTTTAACTTTTATATCATTTTATATCTCTTCATTTATTAGAAAGATAAAGATTAAAATCGGCTTTTTAGTTGAAGTGCTCAATGTAGTTTTTATAATTCTTCTTGTCTTTGGAATTTATGAATTGAGTATTATTCTGTTCATTCAAAACAAACTTGTGATTGCAATCGTAAGTCCTTCGGTTGCGGTGATAATCGGCTACTTTAGCAGCACTGCATACCATTTCTTGCGTGAACGCCAGCAAAATGTTTTAATAAAAGGAATGTTCAGCCAGTATGTGAGCAAGCATGTTGTAAATGAACTTTTATCCAATCCGGAGAAACTTCGTCTTGGTGGTGAGCGGAAAAACGTAACCGTTTTATTTAGTGATATAGCAGGCTTCACATCATTTGCAGAAAATAAACAACCGGAAGAACTGGTCAGTTTTATTAATGAGTATCTGAATGAAATGACAGAGATTGTCCTAGCCAATGAAGGAACTCTTGATAAATATTTGGGTGATGCTGTAATGGCTTTCTGGGGAGCTCCTATTGAAGTTGAAAACCATGCTTATAAGGCTTGTCTGAGCGCGTTACAAATGCAGACTAAATTAGCGGAGATGCGGGAAAAGTGGTCGAAGAGCGGAGAAATTCCAATTAGAATTAGGATCGGAATTAATTCAGGAGATGTTATTGTAGGCAACATTGGTGGGGTGAAACGGTTTGATTATACTGTCCTTGGTGATGATGTTAATTTAGCATCCAGACTTGAAGGCGCCAACAAAGAATATGGGACAAATATTATGATTGGCGAATCCACTCATGAAAAGTGCAAAGATAAAATTCTATCTCGGCAGCTAGATGTAATTCGTGTAAAAGGGAAAAGCAAACCGACTAAAGTATACGAATTGATAAGTGTTGTTGGAGATAAAAAAGCCGAGACAGCAATAGAGGAAATGGATTTATATTTTCAGGCGATAGATTTATATCGTCAGAGAAGTTTTGATTCTGCTCAAGATTATTTCAAAAGATCATTTGAAAAACTTGGAGATTATCCATCCAAAGTTTATATGCAGCGTTGTGAATTCTACTTGAAAAATCCTCCGAGTGAAAATTGGGATGGTGTATTCGAGATGAAATCTAAGTGAGAAAGCACACTGAACAATAACCTAGTTAAAATTCTCTAATTTTTTATTTTTGTGCCCGTTTAATATTGTAAATCGCTGCAAGCAAGAAAATAAAATTAGCAAACCACGCAGTTATCAAAGGATTCAAAACACCGCTTTTGCCAAATGCTTGGCTCACTTTCATGAAGACAAGATAGATAAAAGTTATTAGCAAATTGATCCCGAACTGAATTGCGAGTCCACCTCGTCTCCGACCAGAAGAGATAGGCAGCCCGAACAGTACTACTATCACGCTAGCAAATGCAAATGCAATACGTGAATGATATTCAATTAACGTGGAAGTCGGATCATTTCCGGTTCGTAATTGTTCCTGTGCATAATTATTAAGGTCGGTTAAAGTCATTTCTTCCGGTTTACGCTGTTTCTTCATAACATCGTCTGGTTTGAAATTTAAATTCTTGAATTCCTTCATAGCAAATTTCTCAATCGTTTCGGTCGAATCTGTAAAAGTCCTTGTGATGCCGTCATATACAAACCAAGATTTTTTTGCCGGATCATATTTCATGCGGAATGCATCGGAACGGGAGACAAGCTTTGTTTTATCATTCGGATTAAATTCTTGAATGCTGATTTGATTAGCCTGTCCTTGTGAGACATCATAATAATTAATTGTTACTATTCTAGTGCTGTTGTCTTGGAAGAAAATGTTATTGCCAAAATAAACTATTCCTTTCTTCATTGAATTTTGTTCAATGAAAATTTTCTGCTTATTGGCTATCGGTACAAGATACCCGCCGAAATAGATTGAAATAATACTAATCAACAATGAAGTAATAATAAAAGGGGCCATGAATCGATAGAGACTAACACCGCTGATTTTAATTGCAGTTAATTCATTTGTGTTTGCCATTTTACCGGCAGTAAACAGGCTTGCTAAAAGAACTGATACGGGTGTCATCAAACGGATCATTTCCGGAATAAAGACAATGTAATATTGTATTATAAGATGGCTCGGTACATTCTGATCTAAAAAGTCCCCAAGGTTTTCCATTAAATCGATCACTACAAAAAGTAAAGTAAATGCAAGCAATCCGAATAGAATTGTCTGAAGAAATTGTTTCACAAGGTAGCGGTCAAGAATTTTCATCATTCTCTATCTGAGGTCCCCATGACTTAGGAATAAGTTTGTAAAAGAAATCAAAACTGATCGTAACTTTTTCTCTTGCACTTTTGATCATTAATAAAATTCCAAGAATGCCGAGAAAAATATTTGCACTCCAAATTCCCATCAAAGGCGAAAGCAATCCCCTATCTGCCAACTTTTCGCCGCCAATCAGAAATGCCCAATAAACCAAGAAGAAGATTAAACTCATCCCCGCGGCCATTCCAAAACCGCCTTTGCGCATCATAGTTCCAAGAGGTGCACCAATCAGAACAAAAATAATACATGCAAACGGTAACGAATATTTTTTGTGGATTTCAACCCAATATCTATCATACTCCTTGTCATTAGAGTCTAATCGGTAGAGTATATCATTCATAGCGCTTTCATCAGTTCGAAGTTTTTGTTGTGCTTTTAAATAAACAAATTTTCCGTTCGTATTATTATCATTCAGCCGCGAATTATTTTGATAATTAATCAACGACGTTATTTTTTTGTTGTAATCCGCGACATAATTTGATTGTATTCGCGAGATGCTGTCTGCTAGTACTTTTAGCTGCACTGCACCAAGTTCACGATCACCGCGTTGTCCTCCCGGTCCTGACTGTTCAAATGTAAATTGCTCTGCAGGCATTGCAATCTTATGCCGCTTAAACTGAAGTTTCTGGTAAGAATTTTTTTGGGTATTATCTGTTTCGTGAATCTCGCCGTTATTCAAATCCAAAATTAATTTTTTCTGATCTGGCGAGAAATAAATTTTACCTGTTGACGCTGTAACAATGTTTACTTTTGGAAGGCGGGAATAATCATAAATTGTTATCTGTTTCAATTGATTCGTGTTCTGGTCAATATCCCGTACAAGTATAGAATAGTTTGCAACTTCTTGAGAAAAAACTCCCGGAACTAAAGAAAGAGTTGGTTTTTTTCTTGAAATATCTTCTAATAAAATTCTCAGTGCATGGTTTGCATCTGGATAAATATTGTTATTAAAATGAACAAGAAAAAGTGCAATCAGTACACTTGCTAGCAGTGGGGGAATCAGCATCCTGTATAAACTTACGCCTGTTGCTTTTAGTATTGAGATTTCATTGTTCTGAGACATAGAACCAAACGCCATTAGTGTAGCAATCAGAACCGACATTGGTACAACTAGAACAACCATCCAAGCAAGACTATAAGTGACCAGCTGAATTATTATCCATGCACTTAACCCTTTTCCAACCAAGCGGTCTGCCATCTTCACCATATACTGCAGTACAAAAACAGATAGTAAAATAAAAATCGAAAATAAGAACGGGATAAGATGGTTTTTCAGTATATATTTTATAATTATCATAGGTAATTCATATACGGCTTTGAAGTCGAAATTTACCATAAATAGAAAAGAATCCAAAACCTTTACTTTAAGATCTAGATTTCATTACTTTAGTTCGGGATAGCGATTTTACATACGGAAGAGTTTCAAAAAGTAATTATCCTTCAAAAATTTTAATTTCCAAAGCAGTTTACCTCCAATGATTTCGACTAATTAAATGGTTATTTACTTGAATACAGAAATTGATAGATGTAAATTTGAAACGGAAAGTTATATTTTATTACTTACAATTGAGAAGATTGGAGGATTTAGTGGAAGTAGTCATAAATCATTTAAAAAATAATTTTAACAATTACCTGGAAGAATTAAAAGATTATTTAAGAATTCCAAGCATTAGTACGCTCGATTCACATAAAAATGAAATGGTTAAGTGTGCCGGCTTTGCTGTTCAAAAATTGAAAGATGCCGGTATGACACGTGTTGAAATTTTTCCAACAGCCGGCAATCCTCTTGTTTATGCAGAATGGCTCGGCAAACCTGATAAACCGACTGTTCTAATTTATGGGCATTATGATGTTCAACCTGCCGATCCGCTGGAATTATGGAATGATCCTCCATTCGAACCTGTAATTCGAGATGGTAAAATTTGGGCACGCGGTGCAAATGATAATAAGGGACAGCATTTTGTACATATCAAAAGTGTAGAAGCATTTTTTAAAACTATTGGGGAACTTCCTCTAAACGTCAAATTTATTCTTGAAGGTGAAGAAGAGATTGGCAGCGATAACCTTGTATTATTTCTAAAGCAAAATCAAAATTTGCTGAAGTGCGATGCTGTTTTGATTTCAGATACAAGTATGTATGCTCAAGGTGTTCCAACCATTACATATGGATTGCGCGGATTGCTTTATATGGAAGTTGAAGTGACCGGACCGGACCGCGATTTACATTCTGGTAGTTTTGGCGGCGCAGTTGCAAATCCAATTAATGAATTGGCAAAAATAATTTCAAAACTACACGATAAAAATGGAAAAGTAACTGTCCCAAATTTTTATAAAAACGTTCTTAAACTTTCCAAAACAGAAAAAGAAAATTTCAAGAGGTTAAAGTTTTCTGATAAACAATATGCAAAGGAACTTGGTGTAAAAGAATTACAAGGTGAATCCGGATATTCAACTTTAGAAAGATTATGGACTCGTCCTACATTGGATTGTAACGGAATAATTGGCGGATTTACAGAGAAAGGCGCGAAGACAGTTCTTCCATCAAAAGCGTTGGCTAAAATAAGTATGCGCCTCGTTCCAAATCAAGATCCGGTAAAACTTGCAAAGGAATTCACAAAATATATTTACTCACTTTCTCCGAAGAGCATCAAAACAGATGTGCGAACTTTACATTATGGCTATGGTGTTGTAGTTCCTTTGGAAAGTAAAGCAATTGATGCGGCTGCAAAAGCAACATCCAAAGCATTTGGCAAAAAAACTATTTTTACACGTGAAGGCGGTTCCATACCGGTTGTAGTAGATTTTGTTAACGAGCTCAAAGCCCCAGCCGTGCTAATGGGATTAGGTTTGGATTCGGATGATATTCATTCTCCAAACGAACATTTTTTACTTGAAAATTTTGAAAAAGGACTTTACGCCTCCGCTCTTTTTCTGGATGAATTTTCAAAGACTTAATTTTAGATAATGAATTTCTTTTTTACTAAACAGGATTGTACAATGAAACTCTATAAATTATTTATAGTGGTTTCTCTTTTGGGATTAATGGCACTTGCATGTACGTCCAAAAAGGGGGAAGCTGAGGGCGATGCCGCTACTTCAAGTGCTAAAGATGAGGAGCTCAGAAATTACAATATTGATATTCAAAAAGAACAGACTAAAAACCGGTTTGAGTGCGATACGATCTCTTTAAAAGAATTTATTCTCAACAATTACGAAAAAGGAACCTATCTCGTTCAGTTTGATAGAACTTACACTTTCAACGTACCGAAGGAAGCGGTGGTTTACTTTAGAGATGGCGGAAACTTTGTACTTTCAGTAATTGCGAAATCAAAACCGAGTGAACGCAACATTGAAACGCAAAATGTAGTCGGATATGAATCAAGCTATATCAATTTAGACAGCACAAAACTCGGCACCGCATTTTTCTGGCTGACTTTATTTGAATGTAAAGATGGACAGTTCGAGAGACTCTGGGAATCTGAAGTCCCAATCCATGGCGGCTTCAATCGAATTACAATTAAGAATTGGAAAGCAAAAAATATAAAGTACGTAGAACTTAATTACGAAGATGGTATTATCTCCGGTCATCGAAATTATAACTTCTTTATGGTTGATGGCTGGCGAAAACCGCCTCATCTAATGGAGACTTATGCCGGAATAGCATTAAAGAGAACTCTTGCAAATATTAACAACGATAAATTCCCGGATTATTACGAATTTCTTTTCACAAGAAATACGAGGCAAGATTCACTTTATTCTATACGCGTTCTCGATTCAATACCGTTTTATTGGAGCGTGAAGAGGGAACTTTACATTTCGGATAAAAACCCGAGATGGTCCAGAAAATATTAATCCAGTTTAAAAATGAGAAAAGAATAAAATGTTTCAGGAAAACCAGCTAATGTCATCTATTACCGATTATTTGAACAAAAGATTTCCGGATAACGTAAAAATAAATTCTGTGTTTAGAAGTTTTACTTCTGCTAAAGATGAGTTTGATTCACTGCGCAACGGAATTGGTTTAAGAGTTAACTCGGAATTGATGCTGATACAATTGAGTGGTAAAGATGTATTAGACTTTTTGCACAGAGTTTCATCAAATTCTCTAAAAGATTTAAAAGTGCTGGAAAAGAGAAATACACTCTTCTTAAATGAAAAAGGAAGATTTATAGATCGTACTACACTTATAAGTTTTGAAAATGATTTTCTTCTTATCGGTAATTCGAAAAATAGCAGACAGCTTTACAGCTGGATTGATAGATTCATCATAACAGAAGATATTACAATCAAAGATGTCTCCGGCACTTTTGTGATTGTTGATTTTATCGGGCGCCAATCGGAATCATTTTTAACTCTCTTAATTGGAAAAGAAATCAACACGCTTGATTTTACTACTGTGAGAAGATTTGATGTTGACGGTTTTACGTTTTACTTTTTTGTCGAAAAAGAAATAAATGGAATCAAGATTTACAAAGTATTAATCAACACAGAAAAAAGTGTAGATTTTATTGAATACCTTTTTAGCATCAAAAGTGTTTTCGATTTGAATCTAGTTGGTGATGATGCCTTCGACGCATTCAGAATTGAAAATAAAATTCCGGTTTATCCCAATGAAATTAATAATGAAACAAATCCTCATGAAGTAAATCTTATTCACGAAGTTAGTTTTACCAAGGGTTGTTATATCGGCCAGGAAGTTATTGCAAGACTTGATACGTACGATAAAGTGCAAAAAAGATTTTTACAAGTTGGATTGGAAGATCCAGTTTGTCCAACGGAATCATACGTTATAAATGATTCGCTTGATAATGAAGTTGGAAAGATTACAACTTTATCCAAAGCTGAACTATTACCGGAACAAAAAGGTTTAGCGATTATCAGAAAGAAAGCATTGGAAAAGGGAGCACTTTATACGATCGAATCTGATAATAAAAAGGTAGAACTAAAATTTTATGAGCTGCCGGAAGCAAAATGAAAATTTATACGAAGACCGGTGACAAAGGAGAGACATCTCTCTTTGGCGGTAAAAGAGTTCGGAAAGACGATTTAAGAATTAAAGCTTATGGAATTGTTGACGAACTAAATGCAATTCTAGGAGTTGCAGTAGCGGAAATTACTTTTGCGGAACTCAAAGATATTATTGCAGAGATACAGAATGACTTATTTACTGTAGGGTCAGATTTAGCTTCTCCGCTTGAAAACGGGAATAAAAATTTTACGATACCTCGTATTGATTCTACATTTACAGCTAGACTTGAATCATTGATTGATAAATATGATTCACAACTTCCTCTTTTGAAAAATTTTATTTTACCGGGTGGCTCAAAAGTTTCTGCAATATTACATCATGCAAGAACTGTTTGCCGGAGAGCCGAAAGAGAAGTTGTTGCGTTAACCAGAGAAGAAGGGATTAATGATCAAATAGAAGTATATTTGAATCGTCTTTCTGATCTTTTATTTGTTCTTGCTAGATTTGAAAATTTTTTGTCAAGACACCCGGATGTTGAGTGGAAAAAATGATTTTCCATTCTCAATTTTTTTCTGGGGGTGACATTGGCTTCGACGGGGTTATCAGTTCTTTGAATTGCACACCGTGTTCTCCGTAGACACGTTAAACGACGGTAAAAAAGATAAAAGGCGAATATAACTACGCTTTAGCTGCGTAATTTACGCAGCCGTTCTTCAGTTCCACTCACGCCGGGGATTGAAAGAACGCCGCTTGGCGTGATAGCTGAATCGAACTTCCGGATAGAAGAGGCGAACTAAATTTCGGAATTGTCCCGCTAAAATCTGTCTCTTGATGTTAACGGGATGAAATCAAAAAAGAGAATATGTGTGTAGAAGTTCATTGGATTATAATTTCGGACGCGGGTTCGACTCCCGCCACCTCCACTTTACTTCGTTTTGAGCTTGCGAAAAATGAAGCCGAATACGGCATAATCCCGAATTTTGGGACGAAGCCGAAAAGTTCGGCTTTAGAA
Source organism: Ignavibacteriales bacterium (assembly GCA_026390795.1). Classification (NCBI taxonomy): domain Bacteria; kingdom Pseudomonadati; phylum Ignavibacteriota; class Ignavibacteria; order Ignavibacteriales; species Ignavibacteriales bacterium. The sequence goes on along the minus strand of JAPLFG010000005.1, from coordinate 246,078 downwards.
TGTTGTCGCTCAAAACTACGACGTAGTACTACTCTGCTATGTTTTATTACGTTTATATATTAGGGAGTATCAAGTATCCCGGAAATTATTATGTCGGCTGTGCTATTAATCTTAAAAGACGTTTAGACAAGCATAATCAAGGGGGATCGGCTCATACTTCAAAATACAAACTTTGGCAACTTACTACTTCAAGTTCATTCTCCGATACGCACAAAGCCTACTCCTTCGAAAAATATTTGAAAAGTAATTCCGGTAGAACATTTTCTAAGAAGCATTTTTAATATCTATATACTTACTAATATTTTGTTAAGGTTTTGGTGAGAAATAATTGTCCAGGTTATATATTGATATACCAAATAAATTAAAAATACTATGAAACTATTTAATAATCACAAACCAATAATAGGTATGATCCACGTTGATTCTTTACCGGGTACACCAAAATATTCTGGAAACGTCAAAGCAATTATCGATAAAGCAAAATCAGAGGCATCATTATACCGCTCGTGTGGTCTAAACGCATTGATGATAGAAAATATGCATGATGTTCCCTATCTTAATCGAATTGTTGGACCAGAAGTTACATCGCTCATGAGCATAATATTATATGAGATCAAAAGGAATTTCGAAATGCCAACCGGAATTCAGATCCTTGCCGGTGCTAATAAACAAGCAATTGCCGCCGCGCATTCTGCCGGAGCGGATTTTATACGGGCAGAAGGATTTGTATTTGCTCACATTGCGGATGAAGGTATGTTCAATTCAGATGCAGGTGAATTATTACGCTACAGAAAACAAATTGGCGCGGAGAATGTATTAGTATTTACAGACATCAAGAAAAAACACAGCTCGCACTCAATTACATCCGATACGGATATTGTTGATACAGCCAAAGCAGCGGAATTCTTTTTAAGCGATGGAGTCATAATAACAGGAAGCGCAACTGGTAAAGAACCATCCTTAAATGAAATTAAACAAGTGAAAGAGAATGTTAATATTCCGGTGATTGCCGGTTCCGGTTTAACAGAAAAGAATGTAAATCAATATTTTGAATATTGCGACGCTCTCATTATCGGATCTTATTTTAAGGTAAATGGTATATGGTCAAATCCAATTGATCCTGACAGAGTGAAAGCGTTAATGAAAAAAATAAGTTAAGCGTGATCTTTATAATAAAAATGAATCCAATCGTAATAGTTAGTTTAGTCCAAAATGTTTATTAGATGATGAGTGAGAATATTGATTTACAGAATATCATAATTTTAAATTAGGAGATTGAGAACATGGAAGTAAAAATCGAAAATGGAAAGCTTCTTATAAGCATTGATTTGCAGGAACCAACACCAAGTGCTTCAGGAAAAACTTTAGTAGTAGCAACTACACACGGCAATACTACAACGCAATGTCTCGTTGATGGTAAAAATGTGATAATTGGTCTGAACGCTTATATCAAAAAATAATCGTAGAACTTAATTTTTGCTTTGATCCGCTATTCTCATTAAAAGATAATTGTTAAGAGAAAATTATACTACCAAATACTTTTGAAAAATTTAAATCCGATCAGTACCAGCATTATAATCAGATACAATCTTAAAAATATCATGGCAAATTTTACCATAGGAGTTGTTTTTACTTGCGGCATCTTCAACCTCTGATTGATTTTTTTTAATCTGCTCCTGCTAAAATATCTTTATCTTTAATGACGCCTAGAAGTTTATCATGTCTGTCAACAATCGGGATCATTCTGTAATGATACTTGGCAAATAATTCTTCAAGATCATCTCTAAGATCTTCCTCTTCAGCAGTTACTACCGGAGAAACCATTATATCTGCCAACGTAGTTTCATCCGGTGCAATTACAAGTTCTCTTAAATCAACTACGCCAAGAAGAGTATTATCTTCCGGTGCGATTACATAAATGTAAGATATATTACTTCGATCAACATCCGAATTTTTTAATGACTTTAAAATTTCACCGGTTGTCTTTTCTTTTGGTGCTGCAAGATAATTTGAAGTCATCATCACGCGGGCAGTTTCTTCTTTTTCCGATAGTATCTTGCTAATCTTCTCTGCATCTGCTATGGGTACTAATTGTATTAATTCAATTACATCATCGTTTGGAAGAACTGAAAACAAATTAGCGAGTTGAGGAATTGACATCTCGGATAAAATATTTTGTGCTCTTTCCTTGCGTAGATTAGACATCAATTGTCTTTTAGCCCGTGGTTCAGCTTCAATCAATGTTTCTGCTGCAGTCTCTGAATCAAGAGCAGAAAAGACAGCCTGCTGTTCTTCGCCTGAAAGTTCTTCCAACGCATCTGCAAGATCTTCCGCGGGCAATTCTTTGATTTGATTTCTTGTAATTGAAAGTGAGACCTTATCTTTGCTTCCAGCATCTTCTAGAGATAACGGCTGAACATATTTCCATGGTATCAACTGATCTTTCATTACTCTTATTCGTCTGAATCCCCACTTTCGTAAAAATCCATTGAAAGAAATATCAACATGAACGATTATCATTTTTTCTTTTGTTTCAAGAAGATGAACATCATTTACAACTTCAATTCTTCTTCCATCCATATCAAGAATTGTTCTGCCGATCAAATGCTCATTTACTAAAATCCATCCGGGCTGATCAACAAAAGGCGGATAAGTTTTTCCTTCTTCAAGTTTCTGAACAAAAATTGCATCATCTTCAATCTTTATAACTTTATCCCATTGAACAAATTCTGTAGGTTTTCCCCAACCATGTTCGATGTAAATTCCAATTGCTTCGGGGAATGGTTCGCTAAGCTTAAATACAATATCTGTAACCTTTCCGATTTTGTCTTTAATCTTTCCGGCGCAAACTGGCAGTTTGATAAGCTCGAGAAAATTTAAAAATCTAAATTCTTTTGTACCCGATGGCAACTCATGCATCTTAATAGTATGATTATTTAATTGTGCCATAAATTTTCTCCTACACTAACTTAATAAATTCGGGAAATAGGATAGTTAGGCCGAACAGTGTTGAGATAAGAACTACAAAAATTGTAATGCCCCAGTTAATAATATTTTGTGTCCGGGTGTTTTTGTATTCGCCCATCAAATTTTCATCATTCAAAAGCAAAATTAGAAACATTAACGCCGCGGGTAATAACGTAACGGCTACAACCTGAACGAACATTGTAATTGTAATTAGCGGTGCACCGGGAATTAGCACAATAGCGCCTGCTGTTGTCAATGTTCCTAAGTAAACAACATAAAACCAAGGTGCGTCCTTAACGCTTTTATTAAGTGAGTGCGCCCAGCCAAATACTTCTCCTACCGCCCAAGATGTTGAAAGCGAGATACACAAAGCGCCAAGAAATCCAGCATCGAAAAGACCGATTGCGAATAATCTCCGTGCCCAATCTCCCTGCCCGTGTGGAAGTAAAGGAACTAAAGCATCTGCCGATTGTTTTGCATCTTGAATGATTATTTGTGGAGAGTGATAATAAAATGCGGCGCCTGTAACGATAATAATAAAAACTGCAACAATACCGGTTAATGTTGAACCTGCAAGCGTGTCTATCTTTCCATATTTAATATCTCTAACATCCATTCCTTTATCAACAACTGCACTCTGTTGAAAAAATATTTGCCATGGTGTAATTGTAGTTCCAATATTTGCCATCACAATAAAAATTAAGTCTTGAGTTAAGCCGCCGGGAAATTTCGGATTGATAAAACCATCCGCAACTGCACCCCAGCCCGGTGCTGTAGGCGTGTCCATAGCCCATAATGCTGCAGGTATATAAACAAGATTGAAAACGCAAAACAATAGTGTAATTTTTTCGAACGTCCAATATTTACCGGAGAGAACGACCAGCATCAAAATTGCTGTAACAAATAGAAATGTAATCCACGGAGGAACACCAAACATCAGCATTGCTTCTGTCATGCCGATATACTCTGTAACCAGAGTAAGCCAATTAACTACTGCAAGATCAAAAATTGAAAACCAACCCCAAAATTTTCCGAAACCGTCAAAGATTGCTTCTGCATGACCGCGTTTTGTTACTGCACCCAAACGAACAGTCATTTCTTGAATAAAATATGCCATCGGTATAAGAATGAAAAATACCCAAAGCAAATTGAACCCATACTTTGAACCGGTTACCGCATAAGTTGATATGCCGCCCGCATCATTATCGGCAACCATCGTTATTATACCGGGACCTATAACAGCAAAGAGTAATATTGTGCGGCGCTTGAATCTGCTTAGATAATGTATGGTTTTGCTTATCCAGAACATTAAGGTGCTTCCCCAAAGGAAATTATTGGAGTTTCTTTAACTGGCAATTTTAAATTGCAATTTAGTTAATGATATTTAGTAGACAAAGTAAAATTGTTCTAGATTTATGAAAATCTACCTTTTTTTATTCTGAAAAAGTTTTAGGAACTCATCATTATTTTTTTCTAACTGGTTTATCTTTTCCGCCTCATCATTCTTTACAGAAGATTTTTCGGTTTCTCTATAAAAATCATCCGCTGATATTACCTTACAGCCGCAAACTTTTCCGAAGTTCATTAAACTATGATCTGAAGTTACAAGGGTTATCAATCTTGGATTGGAAGAGATTTCAATTTCTTTTCTAATAAAGTTATCGGATGGCTGATTAAAGGAATACGTTATTTTTCCTTTTGAAATTGATAGAGGGAGATTCGGATGCCCATCCAAATGAAGTGAAAGCTTTACCTTCTTGCCTGCAAAATGTCTATTAAGAAAATAAATTAATTGTTCACGGCTGGCCTGTTTATCTTTTTTTTGAATTTGCTGTAATGATTTTATCCGACCTATTAAATTATTTCCATCTATTATGTAGTAGTTCATCGAATATTATTTTCCCTAATTCTACTCATTGGAAGTTTCTTTAAATACAGAACTAATATATGGAATTGGAAGTACTCATATTTATCCCAACGTGTAACTCGGCGAATAATTATTCGGGCTGATTATCAAAAATCGTATGCATAAAAACCGTGCCAGCACCCAATTTTCGTTGCTTTAGGGACATTAATGCCGTAAATTTGAAACCAGAATGATGCACCTTTACTTCACAAAATTGAGCGGCGCCGGTAACGATTTTATTTTGTTTGATAAAAAAATCAATCCGGAAGTTGAATTAACATCGGAAGTCATTAATAAACTGTGTAAAAGACGCACTGGTATTGGTGCCGATGGTGTTCTCTTGATCTCTGACCTTACTGGTTACGCGTTTGAGATGAAATACTTTAATTCAGATGGATCGACCGGAAGTTTATGTGCAAACGGCGCAAGATGTGCTATTAGATATGGAAATATAAGCGGCAGATTTGCTGAAGATGAGATCAAATTTATAGCAAATGATATTGAATATTCCGGACAAGTATTAAAAAACGGAGAAATTAAGTTCTTTCTTAATAATCCGAAAAAGATGAAACAGAATTTCAAGATTAAAGCCGCTAATCAGTTAATTCCGGCATCTTATGTTGATACTGGTTCACCGCATATTGTAATAAAGATAAACGATGTTCTTAGAAATCCGGCAGAAGCAAATTCTTTCTATACTGATATAAATGACTTTCCAGTTTTTGAAATTGGGAGAGAAATTCGTTATCACAAAGATTTTGCACCCGAAGGAACCAATGTTAATTTTGTTCAGCTTAATAACAACGAAATTAGAATTAGAAGTTATGAACGGGGCGTTGAAGAAGAGACTCTTTCTTGCGGCACCGGGTCCGTTGCTTCGGCGTTAATTTCTTTTGTTCAAAATAATTTTAATCCGCCGATTAAAATTCACCCGCAAAGCGGTGATGTGTTAACGGTAGATTTTAAAATTGAGAATCAGAAAGTGCAGGAACTCTCTTTAACTGGACTTGCAGAAATAATTTTTAAGGGAGAATTATTAATATAATATAATCGAGGAGCTCAATGAGTAAAGTAATTTTTTCCATTCGTTATAATGTTTTTCCGGAAAAACGAGAAGAATACCTGGATGTAGTTCGTGAATTAAAGAATTTGGTAAAGGCAGATGGTTTAGAAAATTATTCGGTATTTGAACAGAAAAATAAACCGAATAACTTTGAGGAGATATATATTTTTAAAAGTAAAGAATCGTATGAGAATTTTGAAGACAATACCGACGAACGCATAGATATTCTAATGACAAAACTTTCCGATATGATCAAAGAGCAGTCAACACAATATACTACCTTGTTTGAAGTGAACAACGTTTAATTGTTCATATCTTTCATTTAATTGGATTAATTCACGCCAGATTGATCCGGGAATTTAAATGTTTGAATACATTGGTGCATTACATATCCATTCAGTTTATTCTGATGGCTCGGGCGAAGTTAAAGATATTGCTCAGTTTGCAAACGAATCCGGGCTTAATTTTATCTTACTTACCGATCATAATACTTTGCGGGCACTTCATGAAGGATTTGAAGGCTGGTACGGTAAAACACTTCTGCTTGTCGGTTGTGAAATAAACGACAAGGAGAACAAAAATCATTATCTCGCTTTTGGTATTAACGAGGCTTATTCTACTCGAATTTCCGCAAAAGAATATGTTAGTAAAGTAAAAGAAGCTGGCGGAATCGGTTTTATTGCGCACCCGAATGAAAAAAGATCCTCCATGAAAGAGCATCCGGCTTATCCATGGACAGAATGGAGTTCCGAAGACTTCACTGGAATTGAAATTTGGAATCATATGTCTGAATGGATGGAAGGACTTACCGAACAAAATAAATACAATTATTTTTTACACCCGCTTAAATCAATCTCGGCCCCTCCAAGTGACACTCTTGAAATATGGGATAAACTAAACCTAAAACGGAAAGTAGTTGGTATTGGCGGAGTAGATGCACACGCTCATAAAGTTAATGTATTCGGCTTTGTGGAAATGGAAGTTTTTCCCTACAAAGTTTTATTCAAATCAATTAGAACGCACATACTTCTCAAAGAAGAAGTCGAAATTTCAACCGACTCAGTATTAATCAATTCAGCAAAAAAACAGATTTATAAAGCTCTTGAAGAGGGCAGATGTTTTGTCTCCAATTCCTATCATGGTGATGCAAAAGGATTTAGATTTACAGCGGAAGAAGGAGAGAATATTTACCAGATGGGAGAAACGATACCTCTTTTGAATGACTTAAAATTGCGAATTCAAACTCCTAAACAGAATGTAAAGATCAAAATCATTAAAAACGGCGAAGAAATTTTTTCAATAAACGATTCATTTACTCAATTTTTGGTTAAAGAAAAGGGCGTTTATCGTGTAGAAGTCTACATAAACCAAAATGCATGGATTTTTTCAAATCATATTAGAATTGGTCTATAATTTTTCTTAGATTTCGCCCCGAATTTTTAGATTTATCAACAAACGAGGTTAAAAGTGTTAGAGAGAAGAAAAAAGATTACTAAAAAACAAATGAAAGAAGACAAACTTGTTACAAGTTATTACACCATTAAAAATTTTTTTCTTGAAAACCAGGCCCGGATATTAATTGGTGTTGCTGCAATTGCATTGGTAGCAGTTGGAGTTACACTTTTTATGAATAAAAGGGCAAGCGATAATAAAATTGCTGCCGGTCTTCTCGCAAAATTAATTCCGTTGTATGAATCAAGTGCATTTAAAGATGCTATTGATGGACAGCCCTCCTCAAACACAGTCGGTTTGAATAAAATTGTTGATCAATACGGCAGCACAGAAAATGGCGAAACAGCTAAAATTTATCTTGCAAACGCTTATTCGATGCTCGGAAAAAATGAAGAAGCTTACAAAATGTTCAATGATTATTCAGGTTCAAATCCATTATTCAAAGCCACATCTCTTGCGGGTAAAGGCGGAGTACTAGAATCGAAAAAGGAATTTGACAAAGCAGCAGATTTATACCAAGAGGCAGCAAAAATTTCTAAGAGCAATCCAGCAAATGCAGAATATCTGTTAAGAGCAGGAGTAAACTTGCTCAATTCTGGAAAGAAAGACGAAGCAAAAACGGTGTTTGAAATGATCAAAAAAGATTATAAAACAAGCGCTGCTTTTTCTGAGATCGACCGGTATATCATTCAAATTGAGAGCTAATTCAATTTTCGTAAGCAATTCATTTAATCCCATCCTTGATTTTAGATCGAGCGGTGGCTATATTTTAATAAGTTAGAAGGATTAAAATTTTTATGGCAGATACTTCCGATTTCAGAAATGGTCTTATCATTAAGTATAAAAATGAGCCGTATGTAATTGTAGAATTCCAGCACGTAAAGCCGGGTAAAGGCGGTGCGTTTGTTAGAACCTCATTGAAAAATTTGAAAACAGGCCGTGTATTGGATAATACTTTCCGTTCCGGTGAAGGTGTTGAAATTATTCGAGTCGAAAGAAGAAAATATCAATATCTTTTTAGAGAAACCGGCGGACTGGTTCTAATGGATAATGGAACTTATGAACAAATGACTGTTGCCGAAAGCGTAATTGGAGAAGGACAAGTTTATTTGAAAGAAGGTGTTGAGATCGAACTTTTACTTGACGACAAAGATCAAATTATCACTGCAGAAATTCCAATTTTTGTTGCGCTTAAAGTAGTTGAAACCGAACCAGGCTTCAAAGGAGACACCGCAAACAGTGCACTGAAGCCTGCAAAACTTGAAACAGGGGCAAAAATAAACGTTCCACTGTTTATCAACGAAGGTGATGTTCTTAAAGTTGATACAAGAACAGGTGGATATGTCGAACGAGTTAAAAATTAAGAGTGACGGCATGGACATAAATCTTCTCAAAAAGCTCATTAAATTAGTTGAGCAAAGTGAAATCACCGAATTTGAAGTCGCTGAAGGTGATCTCAAAGTAAAAATTTCCAAAAATCTAAATCAAGTTCAGTATCAACCGGCTGGTGATTATTCAAGGCAATTAGTTCTATCGCAATCCCCGGTAATAACCGAAGTTGATGCGAAAACTATTACACCTGCCGAAAAATCTTCAAAACTTCATGAAGTAAAATCTCCTATAGTTGGAACATTTTACCGCGCTCCGGCACCTGATGCAGATCCTTATATTCAGGTTGGTGATGTTGTTACTGCCGGTTCGGTTCTTTGCATTGTTGAAGCAATGAAACTGATGAATGAAATTGAATGTGACGTTAGCGGAAAAATTGTAAAAATTCTAGTTGAAAACGCCACTCCAGTTGAATATAATCAACCTCTATTTCTGATTGAGACTGCGTAGTGTTATCAAACTTTCAAGAGGAAATTTTGTTTAAGAAAATTTTAATCGCTAATCGCGGTGAGATAGCACTAAGAATTATTAGAACTTGCAAAGAGTTGGGAATACCCACTGTTGCAGTTTATAGTGAAATTGACCGTGATTCTCTCCATGTAGTTTTTGCAGACGAAGCTGTTTGCATTGGCCCTGCACCAAGTAATCTAAGTTACCTAAAAGTTAGTAGCATCCTTTCCGCAGCCCAGATAACAGGTGCAGATGCTATTCATCCTGGTTATGGATTCCTTGCTGAGAATGCAGATTTCAGCGAGATCTGTGCCGAATCAAATATTAAATTCATAGGTCCTTCACCAGATTCAATCCGGAAAATGGGTGATAAAGCATTTGCAAAAGAGACAATGAAAAAAGTCGGCGTTCCAGTTGTTCCCGGAAGTGCCGGTGTAGTACATGATGTTGAAGAAGCAAAGAAAATTGCCGCAGAAATAGGTTATCCTGTTATGATGAAAGCATCTGCGGGAGGAGGCGGTAAAGGAATGAGAATTGTTTGGGATGAAAGCGAAATTGAAAAAGCATTTCAAACCGCCGGCAATGAAGCCGGAGCCGCATTCAATAATGCAGATCTTTATTTAGAGAAGTACATTGAAAATCCACGCCACATTGAAATACAAGTTTTATGCGACACTCACGGAAATTTTTATCAGTATGGTGAAAGAGACTGTTCAATTCAACGAAGACATCAAAAATTAATTGAAGAATCTCCATCACCGTTTATTACCAATGAGGTTAGAAAAAAAATGGGCGAAGCTGCACTTCTTGGAGTTCGTTCTGTAAATTATGAAGGTGCCGGCACAATTGAATTCCTAGTTGATAAGCACCAGAATTTTTATTTCATAGAAATGAACACAAGAATTCAAGTTGAGCATCCGGTTACAGAAATGGTTCGTAATTTTGATCTGGTAAAAAATCAAATATTGATTGCTGCTGGTCGCCCAATAGAAGACAAACCGCTCGAACCCCGCGGACATGCAATTGAATTTAGGATTAATGCTGAAGACCCAGATCATAATTTCAGACCATCTCCGGGTCGAATTGAGTATTTACATTTTCCCGGCGGCTTTGGCGTCAGAATCGATTCTCATGTTTACAACGATTATGTAATTCCTCCAAACTATGATTCATTAATTGCGAAGATGATTGTTTGGGGAACGGACCGGAAACATGCTATTAATAGAGCAAGACGTGCATTAGAAGAATTCAAAATTGAAGGTATCAAAACCACAATCCCATTTCATATGAAAGTTCTAGAAAATGAAAAATTTATCGAAGGTGATTTTGATACTTCATTCATAGATAAACACATTAATATCAACTAAAGAGGTAATTATGAATATTCCAGAAAATCTTAAGTATACCAAGGACCATGAGTGGATAAAGGTTGAAGGAAACGTTGGAACAATTGGAGTTACAGATTTTGCTCAAGGTGAATTGGGAGATATAGTTTATATTGATATTGCACCTGATTTAGCGGAAATAACTAGCGGCGAATCTTTCGGTACTATTGAAGCGGTTAAAACAGTAAGTGATATGTATGCTCCTGTAACAGGAAAAGTCTTAGAACTGAATACAAAACTAAATGATGAACCGCAGCTTGTAAATACTGATCCTTATTCGTCCGGTTGGATTATTAAAATTGAGATTGCTGATCTTTCACAATTAGATAATCTGCTCAGTGCAGAAGCTTACAAAGCTCAACTCGGTTAATAATTTTTAGATTTATTTTTGTCCGCGATTAATTTCGCGGACAATTATTTTCCACGATACCTTAACACCTCTAAAAAAATATGACTCATCAACAAAAAATTTTAATACTCGATTTCGGTTCTCAGTATACACAACTTATCGCACGGCGGATTCGTGAAAGTAAAGTTTATTCGGAAATTCACCCGCATACTTTCCCGATTGAACTGATCAAAAAAGAAAAACCGTCTGGCATAATTTTAAGTGGCGGACCGATGAGTGTAAATGAAGAAGGTTCTCCGTCCGTATCAAAAGAGATTTTTGAACTCGGCATTCCTGTGCTGGGTATTTGTTATGGTTTGCAGCTAATGTCTAAAGTACTGGGAGGCAAAGTTGAACCAGCCGATGACCGCGAATACGGAAAAGCGCATCTGGAAATACTTGAAGATGATTTCCTATTTATGGGTGTCGATGATGGTTCTATAATTTGGATGAGTCATGGCGATTATGTGACCAAATTACCAAAAGGATTTTCAGTAACAGGAAAAACAGAAAACTCGCCGTTATGCTCAATATCTAATCCGGACAAAAAATTATATGGCATTCAGTTTCATCCGGAAGTATCACATACAAAATTTGGTAAAAGAATTTTAGAGAATTTTGTTTTTGATATATGCGGCTGTAAAGCCGATTGGACTTCACAAAATTTTATCAACTCAACTATAATTGAAGTTAAACTAAAAGTCGGCGGTAAAAAAGTTATTTGTGCTTTAAGCGGAGGAGTCGATTCATCTGTTGCCGCGGTACTAATTCATAAAGCTGTGGGTGAACAGTTGGTATGTATCCATGTAGATCATGGTATGATGCGTAAAGATGAGAGTGCGTTTATTAAAAAAATGTTCAGTGATAATTATAAAATGCATATTGATTATGTAGATGCCTCTGAACTTTTTCTTACCAAACTTGCCGGAGTCACTGATCCGGAGATAAAAAGAAAAATCATTGGAAATACTTTTATAGAAGTTTTTGATAGCGAAGCAAAGAAATTTTCTGACGCCGAATTCCTCGTTCAGGGTACGTTATATCCGGATGTAATCGAATCAGTTTCTGTTAAAGGTGCTTCTGCTACAATTAAAACACATCACAATGTTGGCGGACTACCGGAGCGGATGAATCTTAAATTAATTGAGCCGTTCAGAGAACTATTCAAAGATGAAGTGCGTGCTATTGGGCGTGAACTTAGTTTGCCGGAAATATTCATTCGCCGGCATCCATTCCCGGGTCCTGGACTTGCGGTTCGTGTACTTGGAGAGATTACAGAAGAACGGCTCGATATTCTGCGTGAAGCTGATGATATTTTCATTACTGAACTCGACAATGCAAAAATATATGATAAGATTTGGCAAGCATTTGCGGTGTTGCTTCCCATTCAAACTGTTGGTGTAATGGGTGATATGCGGACTTACGAAAATGTAATTGCTCTCCGCGCCGTTACTTCAACAGATGGGATGACTGCAGATTGGTATCGTTTTGACCATGATTTTCTGGAATTGGTATCAAATAAAATTATCCGTTCGGTACGCGGTGTTAACCGTGTAGTATATGATATAAGCTCAAAACCTCCTGCCACAATTGAATGGGAATAAATAATTACAATCATTAGCTGGAGAAAAGCAATGAAAGTAAAAGAGCTGCCAATAGACGACCGTCCGCGCGAAAAATTAATTCTGCGAGGTGTACAAAGTTTAACTGACACAGAATTAATTGCTATTCTTCTAAGAACCGGCACAAAAGGTAAAAGTGTATTACAAGTCGCTCAGGATTTAATTAAGAAATGGGACGGACTTAACAACCTCACTTCACAAACCTCCGAAGCAATACAAAAGCAGCTGGGAATTGGAAAAGATAAAGCCGCAACGCTCATTGCCGCATTCGAAATAAGCCGCAGAATTGATACTCAAAAGAAATTGTTCTCAATAAAGAAAATTGCATCGCCGAACGACATTGCAGAAATCTTCATTCCGCTACTTCGTGATAAAGTGAAAGAAGAATTTTACGTGGTATGTTTAAATTCTGCCAACAAGATTACTAAAATGGAATTGATTTCGGTTGGCAACCTAAATTCAAGTGTGGTACATCCCCGTGAAGTATTCAAAGTTGCAATTGAAAATAATTCTGCGAATATAATTCTTCTCCATAATCATCCAAGCGGAAATAGTGAACCGAGCAATGAAGATATTTCATTAACGCGCAAAATGGTGGAAGCGGGTAAGATCATGGACATACAAGTCTTCGACCATATAATTATTGCCGGGAACAAATTCACCAGTTTGGTTGAAAAACGTATTATATAAAAAAGTCAAAATATTGAATAACAACTTCATTTGGAGGAGAAAATTATTATATTTCAAATCAAAAAATTAACTCATCAAACCAAAGGAGAACTCAAATGATGAAAAGAATCATCAATTCTGCCCTTGTTGTAGTCCTTTTTGCCGGCATCATAGGATTTACCGGATGCAGCGGAGTATCGGAAGAGCAGATGGCAGAACTAGAAGCGCTTCGCTCAGAAGTTAAAGCGCTTGAAAAAGAAGTAGGTTCGTTACAAGCAGAAAAATCGGCAATTGAAAGAGAGATTGCTGAAAAGAATGCAAAGCTTGAACAATGCGCAAAAGAAAAAGCTGAAACAAAAAAGAATCTCGATAAGATCGGGATGTAATTAAAAAGTTTATAACTGACGGAGGTTTAAATGAAAGTTTACAAATTATTCTTAGCCGGCATTTTCGTTATGCTCCTCTCTGTCAATCTCTTTGCGCAAGAAAAAGAAATGACAAAAGAGGAATGGCAGAATGAAATTAACCGACTGACCGAAAGAAAAGTAGCTCTTACAACAGAATTAAATTCATTAAAAACAGAAGTTGCAAATCTCAAAAAGATGAATGCAGATTTGAAAACTTATGACGCCTGCATTGACGAACTTTATGCAATGCTTGGTGCTAAAAAAGCTGATGTTGATAACTTCAGAAGACAATTAGCCGATCTTACTTCAAAGATTGACGGTCAAGTTGCACCAAAAGCAGATCGTCAGGCAGAATTGGATGCGATGAAGAAGAATAAAATTAGTGCGCTGCCGGAATTTTTTGATAAGGTTCATAACCAGCTTCAAAGAAAACTTGATGCATGGGTAGAAGCACCAAAAGAATTAAATTATACAGTAGTTAAAAATGATAATCTCTGGAATATCGCTAAGAAAAAAGAACACTATGCAAATCCTTTTGCATGGCCTGTAATTTATAAATCAAACAGAGACCAAATTAAAAATCCGGATTTAATCTTCCCGAAACAGATCTTCAAAATTCCGTTCTTGACTGAAGAAGAAAAATCGAAATATGAGAAGATCAGAAGAAACTATAAACCGGCTCCGCCTACACAAACTCAGGCTCCGGTTAAATAAGGATTTTAAACTATTTAGAAGTGAATCATAAGTAAGAAGCCCTTTTCATTAATTGAAGAGGGCTTTTGTATTATAACGGAGGTTAATACGCAAGTAGAAAAAATTTTAAAATTGGAAAATGTAGATCTTCTTTCTTTCATGGGGGTTAATGACAACAATATTAAACCGCTCGAGGAGAGATTTACTTCAAATGTTACGGTGCGCGGAGATAATGTTTTTGTTCAAGGTGTAGCAGAAGAAGTATCGGCTATTGAAAAAGTTGTAAAAGAAATGATCTTTGTTCTTAATACGACTGGCAAACTTCAATCAAATGACGTCTATACAATTATTGACCTCACTCTTCAAGGAAAAGAAATTATAAGTGATAACGAGCTTGACAGCATAATTCTTTACTCCAAAAAAGACGTGATCAAAGCAAAAACGCCGAACCAAATAACATACATTAAAAGTGTCAAGGAAAATGATATCTGTTTCGCGATCGGTCCTGCCGGAACAGGAAAGACTTATCTTGCAGTTGCATTTGCTGTGGCTGCACTCAAAAAAGGGATAGTAAAAAAAATTATTCTTGCCCGACCCGCTGTGGAAGCGGGGGAGAGTCTTGGATTTCTTCCGGGTGATTTCAGAGAAAAGATCGATCCATATCTCCGCCCTCTTTACGATGCTTTAGAAGAGATGATTCCTGGAGAACAGTTAAAAAATTATCTTGAAAAAGGAGTTGTAGAAATTGTTCCGCTGGCTTACATGCGCGGCAGAACTTTGAATAATGCTTACGTTATTCTGGATGAAGCTCAAAACGCAACCGGTATGCAGATGAAAATGTTTTTAACACGTCTCGGTCCTAACTCAAAATCAATTGTTACTGGAGATATTACTCAGATTGATCTGCCGAGTTATTCACAAAGCGGATTAGTTCAAGTAAAAGAAATACTTCATGGAATTGAAGGAGTGGGATTTGTTTACTTTGACAAAGGTGATGTAGTTAGACATAAACTAGTTAAAGATATCATTAACGCATACGAAAAACATTATAACAATAATGGCAAAGGATCTTAAATAGAATACTATTTTTACTTTTATGAAATACTATTAAAAAACCTTCACTATTAAAATTGTATTTCATTAACCGAATATTGATTTACTCTCTTCCCAGAATTTATCCATCTCTTCAAGATTAGATTTGGTTAATGATTTCCCGCTCTCTTTTATTTTTTGCTCAATGTAATTAAACCGTTTGATGAATTTTTCATTTGTAAGCCGGAGTGCATTTTCGGGGTGAATACCTAGAAATCTTGCATAGTTAGTAAGTGCGAAGAAAACATCGCCCATTTCTTTTTCAAATTCTACCTTATCACCGGATCGTTCCATTTCATGCATCTCTTCAATTTCTTCAATCACTTTTTTCCAAACGTCTTCTTTTTTCTCCCAATCAAATCCTACTTTAGAAGCTTTCTCTTGCAGACGAAATGCGCGGGCAAGACCCGGTAAATTTTTGGGAACACCTTCAAGAAGAGAATCCCGTCCTTCCGTTAATTTTATCTCTTCCCAGTTTCTCAAAATATCTTTAGTTCCCGAGACTATTGTATCCCCGAAAACATGAGGATGGCGCCGAATCATCTTTTCGCTTATTGAATCGATCACATCATCAATTGAAAAAGTTTTATTCTCTTCTGCAATAGCAGAATGAAAAACAATGTGCAGAAGTAGATCGCCAAGTTCAGATTTAAGTTCATCATAATCTTTCAGATCGATTGCCTCGATTGTTTCGTATGTCTCTTCAAGCAAAGCCGCTTTAATTGAATCATGAGTCTGTTCTTTATCCCACGGGCATTCTTCTCTTAAGCGCTTCATAATTAGCCAAAGTTTTTCGAACTTCTCTCCTGTCATTTCTTTCTCCGATTTTGTGTGCAAAGATAATTATCGGTAATTGAATCAAGAAATTTTTCCGCAAGATTTTATCATTATTTTTTTGATATATTTAAACAGAATATTTGAGAGGTAAAAATGATTGAAAAGAAAATCAAAGAACTCACCGGTTTCGAAATAACAACACCGCCGAAACCTCTTGCAAGTTATATCCCGGCACAAAAAAGCGGCAACTTAATTTTTACATCGGGGCAGCTCCCATTTGTAAATGGGAAATTATTAGCCGAAGGAAAGATTGGATACGAAATTTCTGAGGAAAAAGGGATTGAATGCGCAAGAATGTCTGCCATAAATTGTTTAAGTGCCGTAAAATCATTGATAGGCGATCTCGATAAAATTGAACAGATTGTAAAGGTAACCGTATTTGTAAGCTCTGCTGTCGGTTATACTTCTCAACCAAAGATTGCAAACGGCGCTTCCGATTTTCTAGTACAAGTTTTTGGCGATGCAGGAAAGCATTCAAGAAGCGCGGTGGGTGTTGCAGAATTGCCTATGAATTCTCCCGTTGAGATCGAAATGATTGTAAGAGTGAATACTTAGGGAATTGATTATTGATTATTGATCATTATGCATCAATATGATCTTTCATCAGAATAAAGAAACGCAGAATTGACTTGATTATGACGCTTGGATACGATAAAATTGAGCAGTAAGATTTATTATAATTACAGAAACAAAATGAACTTTGCCGCTGTTCAAAGATAGATTTTGAAAGGGAAATGAAATGAAAAAACTTTTTCTAATACTTTTTGTTTTTGCAGTTTCGGTTTCCAATGCACAATTCCGCGATGAAGCAAACCAAAAACCGGATATCAGAAGCGGAATAGTAAAGAACAATTCGTTTGGCTCATTACTTGGATTTATAAATCCAGATAATTTCAGTATGCACCATTCTTTTGGTCTTTCATTCTCTTCATTCGGCGGTAATGGTAATATGGCTCTTGGTGTTTATACTAACAGCATGTCTTACAAATTCAACGATAGACTAAATTTGGAAACAGATATTAGTTTAGTTAATACTCCCTACAATTCATACGGACCGGAATTTTCAAAGCAGATCAACGGCGTTTATATCAGCCGCGCTCAATTAAATTTTAAGGCGTCTGATAATATGAACATTATGATTCAGTACAGAAATGTGCCCGGCGGATATTATTCTCAATACGGTTACGGCGGATTCTCTCCATTTGATAGAGGAAGTTATTTAAACAATTGGGGCTTCTGAGAAAGAGATATACTTTTTTATTAAATTGCGCACGTCTTAAAAAATATTAGAGCGCAATTATCATTGGAACAGAACAACACAAGAAAAAAAACTTCTAAATCGGCTGGTCTAAAATCATCCACACTAAATTTGATTCTTAATGTTTCAATTTTTCTTTTAGCTGCTATAATCATTTATATGGGTTATTCTATTTATTTAAAACTGGCAAATAACAAGCATATAAAAGATGATCAATTTACCGAACAGGTTGCTTCAGATATTATACAGGTAGAAGTGCTTAATGGAAGCGGAGTGAACGGTGTTGCAGACCGCTTCACTGATTTTCTCCGGAATAATAATCTCGACGTAGTTAAATCCGGTAATTACATCTCCGATGATGTTAACGAAAGTCTCGTCATTGATCGGTCCGGAAATATGGCAAATGCTTTCAAGACTGCAAAAATCCTTGGTATTAAAAAGGAAAATGTAATTCAGCAGCTCAATAAAGATTACTTTTTAGATGTCTCGATTATAGTCGGGAAAGATTATTTTAATTTAGCTCCGTTCAAATAATATTTTAGTCAATTCACGAATGATGCAGTTGATAAAATATTATGCATGGAAACAAGTTCACTCAATTAGCAAAAGAAAAGAGGCATAATTGGATCCACTAAAATTTTCAAAGATGATTGCTGAGATCATCAAAACAAAAAAAGGCTTCGACATAAATATTCTCGACCTTAGAAAACTTTCCGGTATTGCCGACTGTTTTATTGTTTGTTCGGCTGACGCCGACAGACAGGTGAAAGCAATTGCCGATGAGATTGATGATCAGCTTCACAATAAAGGAATCAGATGTTTTCACAAGGAAGGATTTGAGACTTTAAATTGGGTTATTCTCGATTACTTTGATGTCATCGTCCATGTTTTTAAGGCAGATGCACGAAGCTATTACAATTTGGAAAAACTTTGGGGCGATGCGCCTGTTATTAAAATAAAGAATGAAGTGTAGTCTTTATTAATTCCGGAGAATAATTGAAAAATTACTTAATAGATCTTTTCAAAAAGACAGAAGCAAAACTATCTTACCTAAAAGAAGTTGAAATTGTCTTCACAGTTCCAAGCCAGAAAGATCATGGCGATTATGCTACAAACGCCGCTATGATTTTAGCAAAGAAATTGAAACTGAAACCGCAAGAGATTGCGAAAGAAATTATCAGTTCTCTCGATTTTGATAAAAACGTAATTGAAAAAGTTGAAATTGCCGGACCAGGATTTATTAACTTTTATTTTACTCCGCTATTTAATACTCTGATTGTTAAAGAAATATTCCAGCATAAAGAAAATTTTGGAAAGTCAAAAAAATATGCCGGCAAGAAAGCAATGGTAGAGTTCGTCTCGGCGAATCCAACCGGTCCGCTGACCGTTGGGCATGGTCGAAACGCGGTTGTCGGTGATACGGTAGCGAATATGCTTGAATGGATCGGTTATTCTGTTGACCGTGAATATTATTTCAACAACGCCGGTAGACAAATGCGTGTTCTAGGTGATTCCGTTCGCTTACGCTATCTGGAATTACTCGGACAGAAAATTGAGTTCCCCGACGATTACTACCAGGGCGAGTACATTAAAGAAATTGCTGCAGAACTCAAAAATGAAAACGGTGAAAAATTTCTTGAAGAAAGCGCTGAAGGAGTTTTTAAACAAGCAGCGGAGAAAGAAATATTCGGTGATATCATAAAAACACTTGAGCGGATTCAAATCCGTATGAAAAATTTTTACAACGAGCATGTTTTATATGAAGAAGGAAAGATCGATTCTCTCTTAGCAGAGTTTAAAAAGAAAGATCTTTCTTATGAAAATGATGGCGCCGTTTGGTTAAAGTTATCCGAACTCGGCAACGAGAATGATAAAGTAATTGTGAAATCTACCGGTGAACCTACATACCGTCTGCCGGATATTGCGTACCACATTACAAAATACGAACGCGGTTACGATCTAATGATCGACCTCTTCGGTTCTGATCATAATGCTACATATCCGGATGTGCTTGCCGGTTTGCGCGCCTTGGGTTATGATACGGACAAAGTGAAAGTGCTGATCCATCAGTTTGTAACGATTATGGAAAAAGGTGAAGTAGTTAAGATGTCCACACGCAAGGCTAATTACATTACACTGGACGAGTTGATTGATCAAGTGGGAAGCGACGTGGTCCGTTATTTCTTTAATATGAGAAGCATCACCAGCCATTTAAATTTTGATCTTGATCTGGCAAAAAAACAATCCGATGAAAATCCGGTGTTCTATCTTCAGTATGCGCATGCAAGAATTTCTTCTATACTAAGGATGACTGTTGACGAGGGATTAAATCCTTCTCTGGATAATTTGAATTTGCTCTCAACCAAAGAAGAACAAAATCTTCTAAAGAAACTTTTCGAATTTCCGGAAGATGTTCTTTACAGCGCGGAGAATTATGAGACTCATAGAATTACAATTTATCTTGAAGAACTTGCGGCACTGTTCCATAGATTTTATACCGAATGTAGGATAATTGGAAGTGAAAAGAATTTAGCCGAAGCTCGGATTGCTCTTTGTGTAGCTGTTAAGACAGTTCTCGGAAACGGATTATCAATTCTTGGTGTGAACGCACCGAATAAGATGTAATAAGACGAGTCAAAAGCCATTAGCAATTAGCTTTTTACGGTTCTTGCTTCCCACCTTTAACTTGATAATTGCGAATAATATGCACGCAGAAAAAAATATTTTCGCATATCGGTAAATAGTACATTTCAAAATTTCTCAATTATCATAATTAGCCTTCTAATTGAAATCAGAAGAACAGAAAAAAGATGGCACTTAATTTGGATAAATATTCTTCGATAATAGAGTAGATATTAACGGAGATAATATGAACGGCTGGCTAATTTTAGGAATTCTACTTCTTTTTATTTTACTAACCTCTTACAAGGTTGGTGAGTTATTTAAGGAATTCAAATCGAATAACTAAAAGTATTTAACAGTTGGAAAACTTGGCAGTCTAGCTATAGAGATTCTGAAGTTTAAGCATATCTGTTGGAAATATTAATCTGCAATTGCAACCGAGGTTGCATACACATTAGCAGCACCGCTCTCTAATAGGGTATTCCCACATTCAGCAATTGTGGCACCTGTGGTGATAACATCATCCAATAGCAAAATATTTTTTTGCTTCACAATATTTCTATTTTTCATTGTGAACGCGTTATAAATATTCTCTTTTCTTTCTGGCAATGTTAAATTGGTCTGAGTTTCAGTAAACCGGTTTCGTTTAATAAGTTTATTCTCAACCGATATCTTCAGGACTGATCTCATTCCCTTCGCTAGGAACTCAGATTGATTGTATCCGCGTTCCGCCTTTTTCAAATGATGAAGAGGAACCGGAACAATAAAATCAATATTCCATTCAGAAAATTTGTTTTTCAACTCGTTAGCTAAAAGTTTACCTAAAAATATTCCAATTCTAAATTTGCCGTCGTATTTTAATCCGTGTATTATATGCTGAAGTTCTTTATCTTTTTCAAAAATAAAAAGGGAAGTGAATCCGCTGATAATTTTAGCCGAATTGAATTTTCTTTCAAATTCGCAATTCAGTCTTTCCTGATCCGCATGTTTAATTTTGGAAAAACAAGACTCGCAAACAATCTCTTCATTTAGAGAGAGTTTTGTTTTACAAGAAGAACAAAACCGCGGAAGGAAAAAATCAATAACCTCAGTTAGAAAATCCATCTAACTTCTCTATTATGAAATTCCTTTATCCGATAAGAACTGTCCGCATTTACGATCGTTAATATCAATGTGATTGAAGAACCAGCGCCTTATTCCCAGAAGACTATTCGAATCAAGTGCCGTTTGTTCTTTGCCAAATTTTTCTATTGTCTCAAGCATTTGATTATAAAAACGGTCGTGCTCGAGTTTGTGGGAAAAGTAACCGGGGAATTGATTTTCCTTCATCAGTCTTTCTTCATTTTCAAAATGACTTTCAAGAACTTCAAGAAGTCTGTTTAATTCAGCAAGTGTTATTTTTTTATCGGTTTTTAAAATTGATTCGTGAATTGAATTTACAATCCCCGCGATAATTTCGTGTTCGCAGTCAATCGAACGGATGTAAACTTTATACTCTGCCCTGAAATCAATAAAGCTCATTTTATTTTCCTGAAATTGAAAATTCTATATCAAATCATTCCAGCTCTCTTTCTGGTAAACCACTCGGTCGCAAATAATAAAATAATGAAAAATAAAACCCATTTGTTTGACCAAAGCTGATACTCATCCTTGCTTATTTTTTCTTTTGAAGAATTCTGATTCAATCTCGCCAGCAGCTTCATCAACCCTGAATGATTATCCAAAGAATAATAATTACCCCCGCTTAAATTTGCAAGTGATTTTAAAAAATCAGTCCTCATGCGTGTATCTAATTTTTCAATTTGCACTTCCCCTACACTGAATCTCCCGGCCGCACTCTTCAATTTCATTCCGTTAAATTCCCCAGTTCCTTCAAAGCTATAATCCCCCGACTCAACAGGCAAGAAACCGGAGGAGTAAAGACCGTTTCCGTTCGGCGAAAAAGTTAAATCACGTGTCCCGGAACTTGAGGAGACTTTCAAAGTGATATTTGCTGTATCTATTGGAGTAAAAGTTTGATCGTACATCTCGGCAGTAAAAGTAACTTCTTCTGATGTTGCATAAAATTTTTTATCAGTGGTAATGTTAAATTGTTTTTGTAAAGATGAAGCACTTAGCCATTTCACAATGTCATTTATAAAATTATCGAAGAATTCAGGATTCTTTTCGGCTGTCTGGAGCTGCCACTTCCAAATATCTCCAGCCAAAATTGAAAACGCTCTTTGCTTTCCTAAGCTTCTCGAAATAATTAACGGATTACCAATTGGAATATTTTTCACTTGGGATTTCACCAGTACCTTGCTTCCGGGTTTACTTGTAAGCTCAGTCGCAAATTGTGAAACCGGTGGCAGGTTGTCCCAAATATTTCTTTGATTATTACCAGTTGAGAAATAGGAAGAAAAAGATTCCGTGTTCAAATCAGGCTGCACTTGTAAAAACTCACTTACCGGTTTGGAAAATGAAAAGGGGAGAGCATTCTCAAATTCTCCCAACTTCGAAAGAACCACATTACCGGAGAGCAGAAAGAAAAAGGGTTTGTTCTGAGTCATCACTGATGCAATTTTATCGATCAATGCTTGTGATGAATTAGAGGTTGGAAAATCAACTATGAAGAGAAGATCGGCGCTATCGATGACTGCCGGTTTAACATCATTCCAGAATTTATTCTGTGAGATCTGTATTAGTTTTTTCAGCTGAATGTTCTTATCAACAGAAATTGATTTAGCAATAGCGGAAACATCGGTAGAAGGAGCGCCCGCGATCAGACAAATCTTTAATTTTGTATCCAGAACATTAATGAAAAATGTTCTGCTGTTATTGGCGGCAGAAGCTTCTCCTTCCAATGGAGATACTACAACACGCAATTTCTTCTCACCTCCGCTTGCCGGTTTATAGTTAAAGGAAATTTTATCTATTCCGGTTTCGCTCAGTGTAATATTTTTTGATTCAATAAAGGTCTTCTCTTCAAATAAAGAAATTTGTGTTTGTTTATTTTCGTACCCATTATTTTTAATAGCGATATCTATCTGCGTTATCTTTCCCGCATAAATAAATTGGTTGTGAAGAACATTGTAAATCTCCACATCCTTTTTTTGCGCGGAATCACCAACGCCGATTGTGAATATCGGTATCTGTAATTTTTCAGCCTGATATGTGGGGTCAATTCCGTCTGTAATAATACCGTCGCTTAAGATGACAACTGAATTTATTTGAGCATTATTTTTTTTTATATGATCAATAACATTTGAAAAATTTGTGAGCGGCTCACCGAATTTTATTTTCTTTAGTTGACCGGCATCGATGGAATCAATCTTTTTACCAAAAGTAAAAAACCTTGCATTTATTTCACCGGAAACTTTCAATTCATCTATAAAGGAAACTGTCTGGTTTAACTTATTCAAACTGTCTTTTGCCGCAATAGAATTTGAGTTATCGATATAAACGTAAGTCATTGATTCAATCCTTTCTCTCTGAATAAATGAGAGAGCAGGTTCGAAGATTAGAAACAGAATCAAACCAAAAATTAAAGAGCGAAGAATGATCAGAAATGTTCTTAGACGAAATGTAACTTTTGGAATTGTATACTTGTAAATAAAAAGCGAAAAAGCGGCAAGCAGAATGAAGAAAAGTAAAATCCACAATATGCTGCCGGAGGTTAGAATGCTGAAACTATTGAACCAATTCATTTACAGTTCAAAATTTATGTTTGGACATTTTCTCAAGGTGCCATTCTTTCATTGTATCGTAAGTTTCGTAATCGGTTAAATCGAAATGGATCGGAGTAACGGAAACATAATTTTGTTTCACGGCAAATTGATCGGTCTCCAATGAACTATCGGCTTGAATCAAATTTCCGGTAAGCCAGTAATATCCTTTTCCGTAAGGGTCCTTTCTTTCTTCGTAGATATCGTCCCATTTCGATTTACCCTGCTTTGTTAGAAGGACTCCCGCAATCTCTTCTTCGGGCAAATCCGGAACGTTCACATTTAATAGTGTACCGGTTTTTAATTTATGTTTAACAACAAGATTTGTTAGATCTGCGGTAAACTTGGCAGCATATTCATAATGTTGGGGATCATGACTTGTAACCGAAACGGCAATGGCAGGAATATCCATGATCGCTGCTTCACGAGCTGCGGAGACCGTACCGGAATAAATTATATTGATTGCAGTGTTTGAACCGCAATTGATTCCAGAAATAACAATGTCCGGCGGCGTCTTCATAATATTTCTGATGCCAATCTTAATGCAATCAGCAGGTGTGCCGTCAATAGCATAACCAAAGAAGTCGCCGTTTTTGGAATACTCTGTAATTCTAAGTGGGAATTTCATAGTTATTGCGTGACCAACTGCGCTTTGCTCGGTTCGTGGTGCAATTACAATTACATCACCAATTTTTTTAAGTTCTTTTGCAAGGGCTGCTATACCGTGTGAATCAATTCCGTCGTCATTTGAGATAAGTATTTTCAATATAGTCCTATTGATTGAATTAATATTATGTGATCATTTAATTGCAAATATACTTAAATGGGGAGAAGCATTGAAATCATTTTTGTTATTTGGTTGGTAAAGAAAAACAGAAATCTTTTAACAAAAAAGTTTAATTTTATCCGCCTAAAAAAATATATATCACAATGCGATTCATAAAAACTATTTTCATTTTTCTCATTTGCACGGTCAGAATATTTTCCCAGACTGATTCGACTGCATCCAATTCAATCGAAATAATTGTGATTGATTCGTACATAACTCCGGAGACTCCTAACAAATTTGTGTTGTCTTTCTTTACGAGTGATAGTTGTACATCCAAGCTGACAATAAATCATACAAATACAATGGATGTTTCTAAGACCTTATCCGAAAATCATAAAATAGAACTGGAACTCGGCAAACTGAAAATTGGTTCAAGAGAAATTAATTATCAAATAAATGTCTTTGACCGGAACGGGAAAGAAACAAGTTCGGATCAGTTAATTGTAAGATTACCAGAAGGATTAGTAATCACAAGAGAGCAAAACCCTGGACTTTTTAGTATTTGTCTAGGTGGAATTGTCTTTGCAATTCCTTCGCCTACTTATGTTAATGCTAAGGATGGAAATTATTGGTCATTGAGCAAAGAAATTCCATTAATAAATTTCTATTCAATAGGATATAATTATCCATCGGGTTATCTCAGTTTAGAATACTCGCATTTACCTAAAGCAGAGCGAAAGAATTTTCTTAGATTTGGCTACAAACAAATCATCCAAATACCATTGATTAAGTATGTATCGCCCGGGCTTAGTGCGTTCACGGATTTCAAAGGATATAGCGGAGTGGGTGCTGAAATTTCATTTGGACTTTTTCAGATTCAAAATGTGTTCACATTTTATACTCGTTATAGATACAATTTTCAGTTAATAGAAGGTGGCCGAGATTTCCACGAAATTTCCGCTGGATTGTATTCTAATTTCTTTACACTCAATTTATAATTCACTTTGAAAAAATCAGAAGAAAAATTTATTGATCTCGGTAAACGGGGTAGACTTAATAAAAACAATAAGATTAATGATCTCACAGGAAAAGAATGGCTTAAGTTTACCAAGAGCTGGTTTGTATTACGCCCTCCAAGAAGAAAAGAAGATGAATTACTTCATCCGGCAAAGTTTCCGGAAACTCTAGTTGAAGAGTTTGTTCTTTTCTTTACAAAGAAAAATGGGTGGGTGCTCGATCCATTCAGCGGAACAAGCAGCACATTAATTGCTGCTGCACAAATAGGTAGAAATGCAGTCGGTATAGAATTGAATAAGAAATATTTTGCTTCATCAGTAAAGAGAATAAAAAAAAGAAAATTGGAGAAACTAGCTCATCCTATTCTTGGCAGTTCGCTTGATCTAATAAATTTGATGAAGAAAAATAATCTTGGAAGAAAAGAATTCGATTACACATTCACGTCTCCTCCTTATTGGAATCAGTTAGAACGGAATTCGATTCGACAAAAAGAGAGAAAACTGAAGGGATTTGATACAAAGTATTCAGATACTGTTAATGATCTCGGTAATATTAATTCGTATGAAGAATTTCTTGAACTGCAGGCGCAAGTCTTCGATCAGGTGTATGATGTTACAAAACCGGGCGGATACTTAACTGTTGTTACAAACAATGTATATTACAATGGAAAATTATTCCCATTAGCATATGATACAGCAATTTCATTAACTAAGCGTAATGATAAAAGCTGGGTACTAAAAGACGAAAAAGTTTGGCTTCAAGACGATAAAAAATTAATTGCACTCGGTGTTAACAGCGCTTGGGTTGGCAATAGACATCATCAGTATTGTTTGATTTTTAGAAAAGAGCCGAAATGAAAGAAGTTGTTTTATCTGTAAGTGAAATAACGGGACTTATAAAACAAACGCTAGAAGAAAATTTTTCCGACATAAGTGTAATTGGAGAAATTTCAAACTTTAAAGCGCATGTTTCCGGACATTGGTATTTCACACTCAAAGACTCGAGTGCGCAGATAAGCTGTACAATGTGGCGTGGTGTAAACAATTCTGTTTTTTTTACGCCGCAAGATGGAATGAAAGTTATTCTCGGCGGAAAGATTACTGTATATCCGCCGCGCGGGAATTATCAGATCGATGTCCGTTCCATGAAACCGGCTGGAGTCGGTGAACTCCAAGCAGCGTTCGAAAAATTAAAACAGAAACTCTCTGAGGAAGGATTGTTCGATGCCCAGTTCAAGAAAGTGATTCCAAAGTTTCCTAAGAAGATTGGGATTGTAACTGCTATTGATGGTGCGGCATTTCAAGATATGAAAAGTATTGCGGCACGCAGGTACCCGCTTGTGGAATTAATTATTGTACCAAGCAAAGTTCAAGGTGATGGAGCTGCTGCTGATATTGCAAAGAATATAAAATTATTAAATCAGCAGAAAGATATTGATCTTATCATTGTTGGTCGCGGTGGCGGATCGCTCGAAGATTTGTGGGCTTTCAATGAAGAAATTGTTGCCCGTGCTATTTTTGATTCGCGGATTCCGGTTATAAGTGCGGTGGGACATGAAATTGATTTTACTATTTCAGATTTTGTTGCGGATTTACGGGCTGCCACACCGTCTGCTGCAATGGAACTTGCAACGCCGGACAAGGACGAACTTTTTGCCTTTATTAACGAGTTTTCCTATTATTTCCCGGAGAAAATGCTGGAAATAATTTCTAATTACAGAGGAGAAATTAATCAATCAGTTTCTTCTTATGGTTTCCGTCTTCCGCAAGATTTAATAAGCAATAAGTGGCAGCAATTGGATAATCTTATTTACAGATTCCAAAATAATTATGAAAGTAAACTCACAGTTGTAAAAAATCGTTTACAACTGTTGGGTAGTAAAATTGAATCCCACAACATTGAAAATATTCTAAAAAAAGGATTTGCGATTGTAAAGCAGGACAAAAATTTTGTAACGCGTAAAAAAAATCTACTACTTGAAAAATCTTTCGAAATAAAATTCTTTGATGGAGAAGTGAATTTAAAATGAGCAAGAAAAAAGAGAACAATTTTGAAGAATCACTTAACCGGCTTCAGGAAATATCGGAAGCTCTCGAGAGCGGTGAAGTCGGTTTGGAAGAATCAATAAAATTATATGAAGAAGGAATCGGTTTGGCTAAACTCTGTTACTCGACTTTAAAAGATGCAGAGCTAAAAGTAACCGAATTAAAAAAACAACTCGAAGAGAATATCAAACAGTCATAGCAAGGAAATAACTTAGAATGGTTGATGAATCAAAATATAAAGTTTTATTTAGAGTAAACTCACCGGCAGATATTAGATCTTTCTCTATGGACGAATTAAAAACCCTCTGTATAGAAATTCGTGAATATATGGTTGATGTTATTTCGCAGATTGGCGGGCACTTCGGCGGTGGTCTTGGAACTGTTGAACTCACCGTAGCGCTTCATAAAGTCTTTAATACTCCAAAAGATTTGATTGTTTGGGATACCGGTCATCAAGCATATCCTCACAAAATATTGACCGGTAGAAGAGACCAATTAAAATCGATCAGGCGTTTAAACGGAATTAGCGGCTTTCTAAAAAGAACTGAGAGTGAGTATGACGCATTCGGTGCCGGACATGCTTCAACCTCAATTTCGGCGGCACTTGGAATGGCTGTTGCACGCGATTTACAAAATACCGACAAAAAAGTAATTGCTGTGATTGGTGACGGCGCAATGACCGGCGGTATGGCATACGAAGCGATGAACAATTCCGGTCTAATAAAAAGTAATATGATTGTTGTTCTGAATGATAATAACATGTCAATTGCATCGAACGTTTGGCAAATATCAAATTACTTTAGCGAAATGATTTCTCATCCCGAGTATAATAAATTCAAAGGAGCAATCTGGGATTTAACAGGTAAGCTCGACAACTTTGGAGATGGAATAAGAAGAGTTACCGCACGGCTCGGATCCGGTATCAAATCAATGATAACTCCCGGTATGTTGTTTGAAGCTCTCGGTTTCAGATATTTTGGACCTGTAAATGGTCATAGTCTAGATCAACTCATCAAGATTTTTGAACAAGTTAAAAATTATAACGGACCGATACTTGTCCATGTTACAAGTGAAAAGGGGAAGGGGTATAAACCGGCAGAAAATCATGTACAAAGATTACATGCCGCAACACCATTTGACAAAGTTACTGGCGAAGCAATTAAAAAATCCGGAGGAGCGCCGGCATATACAACAATATTTGGTAACGCTCTTGTCGAAATCGCTAGGCAAAATTCTCAAGTAGTTGCGATAACTGCCGCAATGCCGGATGGAACCGGTTTGGATATTTTGCAGAAAGAATTGCCGGAAAGATATTTTGATGTTGGTATTGCAGAAGAACACGCGGTTACATTTGCTGCAGGGTTAGCCACTCAAGGAATAATTCCGGTTGTTGCAATTTATTCTACATTCCTTCAGCGCGCTTTTGATCAGATAATTCATGACGTAGCACTTCAGAAATTACATGTTGTTTTTGTTTTAGATCGTGCCGGACTTGTTGGTGCGGATGGTCCTACGCATCACGGATCATTCGATTTAACTTATTTGCGTTTAATTCCTAATATGGTAATAATGGCGCCTAAGGATGAATCTGAATTACGAAACATGCTCTTCACAGCAATAAATTATAAGGGCGGTCCAGTTGCAATAAGGTATCCACGCGGTTCAGCTCTTGGTGTTCCGCTTCAAAACGGATTTACTGAAATCCCTATCGGTAAAGCTGAAAAAATTGCGAAAGGGGATAATGTCGTTCTTCTTGCTGTTGGTAATATGGTGGAGTATGCAAAGAAAGCCGCGGAAAAATTATTCGCAGATGGAATTCAAGCCGAAATAATAAACATGAGATTTGTCAAACCGCTTGATACTGAAATTCTTGATGAATGTGCAGAACGATTCACAAAAATTGTTACTCTCGAAGAAAGTACATTAATCGGCGGCTTTGGATCCGGTTTATTGGAATATTTTGCGGAAAAAAATTATAAGAATGAAATTCTTAGAATTGGATTGCCGGATCATTTTGTAGATCACGGAACACAGGAAGAGTTACACCGGATAATCGGAATTGACCCGGCGGGAATTTCCGAAAAAATTAAACTGTTTTTAAGAAAAAACATTGGTGAGGGAATTGTAGCCTGATGGAGAAAACAAAAATTGCAGTTATTGGTCTTGGCGGAATTGCACAACTTGTGCATTTACCGGTTTTGACTAAGCTTGGCAACGTTGAGATTAGTGCGATTGCTGATATTAATAAAAATCGGTTAAAAACAGTTGGCGAAAAATTCGGAATTACAAAGCAATATCATGATTATAATGAGATACTAGTCAATGAGAATGTAGATGCCGTAATTATTGCAACTCCCACAAATACACATTCGGAAATTGCAGTCGAATGTTTAAAAGCTAAAAAACATGTTCTGATTGAAAAACCGATTGCCTTAAATCTAGCCGAAGCGAAGGAAATAAACGAGGCGGCGAAGAAATATAAAAAACAAGTTATGATTGGTATGAACTTACGCTACCGTCCTGATGCAATGCTTATGAAGAGCTTAGTAAGCAGCGGTGAACTTGGAGAAATATTTTATATACGCTGCGGGTGGCTTCGTAAACAGAGCAGCGATCAAAAATGGTTCTTGAATAAAAACCAATCCGGCGGCGGTGTAATCATCGATCTTGGTATTCTTATTCTTGATCTTGCTTGTTGGATAATGAATGATAAAAAAATGAAAAGTGTTACAGTTCAAAAATTTAATCACAATACAAAGGATGTAGAAGACTCGGCGGTTGGAATGGTACGGTTTGATAATGATCAAATAATTAGTTTTGAAGTTAGCTGGGGACTGCATTCCGAGTGGGATAAATTTCATCTTGCCGCTTTCGGTACAGAGGGAACTGCCCATCTTAATCCTTTGCGTGCTTACAAACGTCTTGGAACGAACCTAATTGATTATACTTTGGCTAATACTGCTAATACAACAAATCTGTTTAAGAAATCGTATGAAAATGAGTTAAAACATTTTGTCGGTATGGTGAGAGAAAATAATCCGGTGACCTCATCCGGTGATGACGCGGTTACTCTTATGAAGTTATTGGAGGCGATGTATAAATCAGCAAAGTTGAAAAAAGAAGTCACCTTATAAAAACATATGAAAGCAAAAATTCTTTTAGTAGATGATGAAAAAGATATTGTTGAATTTCTGCAGTATAGTCTTTTTCAAAATGGGTTCAAAGTAATAGCTGCTTACAATGGAGAAGAGGCATTAGAAAAAATATCGCAGAACCCGGATCTTGTTATTCTTGATGTAATGATGCCGAAGATGAACGGTTATGAAGTTTGTGAGCGGATAAGAAAAATGAACGAATACAAACACATTCCAATAATCTTTCTTACCGCAAAAGGGTCGGAAACAGATGAAGTTTACGGACTCAATATCGGTGCAAATGATTTTATTCAGAAACCGATCTCTCCCAAAAAACTTATTGCACGGGTAAACTCAAATCTTCGCAATAAAGAAACAACTCAAATGGAATCAGGTCAACCCAAAGAGATTGTTACCGGTCCTTTGGTTATTAATAAAGAAAAATATTCTGTTCTGCTTGACGGCAAGCAAATTATACTTCCTAAAAAAGAATTTGAGATATTAACTTATTTAGCTTCAAATCCAGGTAAAGTTTTTCTTAGAGATAAATTATTGAATGACATCTGGGGTAAAGAAGTTTTCGTTGTCGAAAGAACTATTGATGTTCACGTTCGCAAAATTAGAGAAAAGCTTGGTCCACACGCTGATCTAATAGAAACTATCAAAGGTGTTGGTTACCGGTTCAAAGATGATGAATGATTTTAAACGAAATTTGGTTTACGCACGAGTATTCATTCCAATAATAATTTCTATAACCGCAATTCTATTAATAGCCGAATCTTTCATCTTTAATTTCAACTCATCCCAGTTGGTGACGGCTCTAATTCTGATTCTCTTAATTGATCTTGCTGCCCTGTATCTCTTTGGCAGAAGAAGAAGATCTGATATAGATATAATGAAAGGAGTGATTAATCGAATAAGGACGAATTCTTTTCAGTCTGCCGATGAGATAAAAATGGGAAATGATTTAAATGAACTTGAAGAAGAGATCAAATCAATGTTCATGAAAACAAAAAGTGATATTGCTCATCTTAAAAAACTTGAACAATTCCGGACTGAATTTCTTGGTAATGTATCGCACGAACTACGTACACCGATTTTTGCAATACAAGGCTATATCGAAACTCTTCTTGACGGTGCTCTAGATGATGAAAAAGTGAACAGAACTTTTTTGCAAAAAGCGAATAACCATACACTCAACCTGAATAATCTTTTAAATGATCTAATTGATATCTCGATGATAGAATCCGGACAGATGCCGATGAGTTTCAGATATTTTAACATACACGATTTTTTAGAACAGATCATTAATGAAATGAAACCTTACGCTGACAAGAAAAATATTGAGCTGAATTTTGTCTCTTCAAATCAATTACTCCAACTTTTTGGGGACAGGCAGCGGCTTAAACAAGTTATTACGAATCTGACAATGAACGCTATTAAATATACAAACGCAGGTTTTGTAGAAATTGGTGTAATAGATGAGAGGAATTACGGTAAGATTTATGTGCGTGATACCGGAATTGGAATTTCTGAAAAAGATCTTGCTAGAATTTTTGAAAGATTTTACCGTGTTGATAAAGACCGGTCGCGTGAAATTGGCGGGACTGGATTGGGATTGGCAATTGTCAAACATCTTGTTGAAGCGCACGGATCAAAAATAAAAGTAACAAGTGAATTGAATAAGGGAAGTGAATTTTCATTCCTCTTGAAGAAATAGAATTGATTTTTTGCATAAATAGGCTTTAATCGAACCTTTCCGATCAAAATTTATGAATGAATTTTAATTGATCATTTTATTGACAAGGATAGGGGCTTTCTATTATATTTACGGCTCAAAAATCGAGTATTTGGAGGAATGATGTTTGCAGTGGTTGATATCGCTGGACAACAATTTAAGGTGCTGGAAAATAATAAGTATTATGTTCCGCGCTTAAAAGCTGAGCCGAATGCTGAAATCACGTTTGATTCTGTACTAGTTTTAGGCGATGATAAAGCTACAAAAATTGGAACACCAACAATTAAAGGCGCTACAGTTCAAGCTAAAGTTTTAGAGCATCTTAAAGATGAAAAAGTAATTGTGTTCAAAAAGAAAAGAAGAATTTCTTATAAACGTAAGAACGGACACAGACAATTATTAACAAGAATTGAAGTTACTAAGATTTCTTAGTAACGGAGGATTTAATAATGGCACATAAAAAAGGTCAAGGTTCATCCAGAAACGGTCGCGATAGTAATCCGCAATATCTCGGAGTTAAAGCTTTCGGCGGCGAGAAAGTTACTGCGGGTTCAATACTTGTCCGTCAAAAAGGAACAAATTTTCATCCCGGTAAAAATGTTATGAAAGCCGGAGATCATTCTTTGTTTTCAACTATTAACGGAGTTGTAAAATTTGAGAAGAAAAAGAATGACAGAAAATTCATCAGCGTTTACGAAGCTACGGAAGCTGCTGCATAAATAATTTTTCAGCTTTAAAAAGAAAAATCCCGCCAAGGCGGGATTTTTTGTTTATACAAATTATACTCAAAATTAAAATCCAAGTCTCGACATATCTTCAACCAAACCTTTTACTGCCGTAACAGAATTATCCAGAGCGGCTTTTTCTTCTGCATCAAGAGCAAATTCAATTACGCGTGTAACACCTTTCTCTCCAAGCGCAGCCGGAACACCAACGTAGTAACCTTTAATTCCAAATTCCCCGTTTAAGAATGCACAAGTAGGGAGAATTCTATTTTCGTCAAACAAAATTGATTCTGCCATGGCGATTGCAGATGCGGCCGGTGAATAAAATGCCGAACCGGTTTTCAATAATTTTACAACTTCTCCGCCTGCCATTTTGGTTCTGTTCACCATCGCATCCATAACTTCTTTTGCTCTGGCTTTATCGTTGTATTTTCTTTCGAGCAACTCCATAACCGGAATTCCGTTTACGTTTGAATATCGAACGATTGGAACCATTGTATCGCCATGTCCGCCAAGAACTAAAGCGTTAACATCTTTTACGGAAACACCAAGTTCCCAAGCAATGAATGTAGCGAAGCGGCTTGAATCAAGTACGCCGGCTTGACCGATAACTCTTTCTGTAGGGAATCCGGTAATTTTCTGGAACAGTGTTACCATTGCGTCAAGTGGATTTGAAATAACAATCACAATTGAATTAGGAGCGTATTTTTTTACATTCTCCGCAACCGTCTGCATGATCTTCGCGTTTGTGACAAGCAGATCGTCGCGGCTCATACCGGGTTTACGCGGTAATCCAGCCGTTATGATTACTAAATCAGCGTCCTTAATATCTTCATAAGAATTAGTGCCTTTGATATTAACGTCAAACATATCAACACGTGAGGCTTCAGCGATATCAAGAGTTTTGCCTTGAGGTAAATCTTCTACTATATCATATAATACAACATCGCCAAGTCGTTTCTGTGCAATAAGCTGAACAAGAACACCACCGATCTGTCCGCCGCCGATTAAAGCGATTTTTTTTCTAGCCATTATTCCTCCAATTAAATTAATTAAAAGTTTCTCACACAAAATATATGGGATTGAACGCATATTTCATAAATCAAATTGTACTTAATTCTTATGAGGGAATTGTTAACATGATCATTAGGATAATTTTGGGATATCATTCAAACATTACAGTAAGAGAGAAAGAAATCTTAGAAGAAAAGATGTCTCACTTCGTTCGACATGACAAGATCTATATTTGAGGAAGTTCTATTATAAACTAATTTCTAAGATGGTTTCGGTGCCTGTAGGTGTAAAGTTGTAACGGAGATTGTCAAGAAATGAGCGCATTATATGAATTCCTCTGCCGCTGTCTTTCAAAATATTCTCCGGAAGAGTTGGATCGGGAACTGTTTTAATATTGAAACCTTTTCCCTCATCTTTTATAGTGACTATCATACTTTTATCATTTACGAGGACGGTAATTTTAACTTTTTTGTTTTTATCTAGTTTATTCCCATGAACGATACTGTTGGAAGCAGCTTCTGCGAAGGAAAGAGCCAGACTATTTAATTTATCATCGCTAAGATGCGATCTTACTGCTAACCCCATTATGAATTCTTCAAGCTGCGGTAAAAGATCCGGATCGCTTGGAACTTCTTTTACGTAAACATTATCCGGCAAGTTTTCTCCGTTATTAATCATTCAAGTGAGCCGAAAAATATAACTACTTCGGCATTCGTGCAAGAGTAATTAGTGGCTCCGTGATATTTCTCAAAATCTATAACTAGCTTTTAAACTAAAATTTGCCATCTCTCTTTTTACATTATCTTCGGATTTGATAAACTCATACCAACCATAAAATTTCATATTTATTCTTTCGTCCACGGTATAACTTATCTCGGTGATTGGACCGATGCTCGAATAATCGGAAGCCAGTATCTTATCGATACCGTTACTTATATTAAATGTAGAAAGCGAGAAGTAACGAACGCCTATGCCAAAACTAAACGAATGAAATTCGTAAAATATTTTTGGTTCAGCATATTGCTCATTTATATACCGGAGAGGTTTATTGGAAAAATCCGTCCACTTAAAATCTCCCTGCTCTGATAACTTGGTGTAAGCGGAAATGAACAAACGCACAGTGCCGCTTAATTTGTAATTTGAAGAATCGCGAAAAACAAATTGTCTGAATGAATAGCTCCTAAAGTTTGGATTCAATTCTTCGTAATCAAATACTGTGTAGTTGGCAGAAACTTCCGCCGAGTTTGACGAAGTGAAATTTCCGGTACTAAACATTCCGCCTGAAGAAAATTTTAGTATTCTTTGCATATTATTGTTTGAACTTCGTTCCGCAAAAATGTAGACAATCTTATTTAAGCTTCCCTCCAAGTTGATAAATATCTTGAAGAATGGATTGAATTCTTTTTCATACATAACCCTTCCGATAGAAAGTAATTCGTCTCGGTCATCAAAATTCTCATCACTTGGCGTATCGTATTTTAATTTGCGGTGGAAGATGCTGAAAGTTATACGGTCGCTCCCAGAGAGGTTGAACTTGCTCAATATCGAAATGTTCGCAAGTTGAGATGTGTTATTCTTTTGTTCTTCCAGGTTTTCACGTTCTGTAAAAATAATATTGTTGATTGCTTCGGAGCGGTTTGGCAGATGCTTCTCGTTTTTTTCGGAATATGAAAACCGGAAGGATAAATTGAAATCCTTGGAGAGATAATCTGCTGCAGAAGAAAAGTCCATTCTGAATTCTTCTATACGAGTGTCATAATTTGTATTGGCAATGTTGGAGAGAGATATATATCGTGTATCCCTATTGATATCCCTCCATGCTACACGTCCCTGCATGTCTAATGAAAGCGGCGAGTTGGGCTGGGCAAATTTAAGCCTCTCCTGAAGAAAATAATTCGATTCATTTCTGCTTTGAATGTTGTTGGTAATATTAAATTCGGCTGCGGTTAAAGGATCAGCAATAAAATAAAAATCCTTTCGTTGTTCCGAAAAATAAGCTGAAATTGTATTGTTAAAATTTTCTTCAAATATACTGCTGATATCAAAGTTCATTAAACGGAGAGTATTTTTTCGCGGTGAGATATCTTCATTCTGGAATTTCATTAGAGAAGATAAATCGAAATCGCCAAAATTAATTTTATCTAAACTGGCTTCGGCACCGTAATTATAACCATTATCTTTCACACCGATTTGGTTGTTTTGTGTAAATCCTCCGAACGGGGTTATCTCAATATTTTTTATGGGAATGAATTTTGTGAATAAAGAAGTAGTAAAGAGAGAAGCTTTGTTAATTGCAATCTGCCTGTCGTCGGCATAAAAATTATTATTGAACAGAAGACCAAATTTTAGATAATCTGTAATACCATATTGACCAAGAGCCCAAAGAAATTGTTCATCTTTTACATTTACAGTTGATGAACTTGTCACGGTAGAATTGAAATTTTCTTTAATTCCGAAAAATATTTTATCCGTATTGAGAAAGTATTTTAAAAATGTATTCAGATTATATGTATTTAGCTGCTTGTCGAAATTATTCAACAACTGACGATCGTTAAAACTTTGTGTGGAAAAATTAAGACTGTCTCTGCCTAATTGAGCTGAAATATTACTCGTTAAAAATAAAATCAGAAGAAATATTTGAACGGTTTTTTTCAAATAAGATTCTCAGTTCAAGGATTATATGTAAAAGTGAAAAATGGACTGTAGCTGTTTGGATCAATATCGCTCGTCGTGTATGTGTAAACACGCCATTTGTAAGTCCTGTATGGTTCTAATTGCAAATTGGTAACGTTAATTATTATTTGTTCATTGGTTTTATCAGTAGAAAAGTTTATTTCTCCGACAGTCCCATAAATTTCGTTTGCTTGAATAACAAGTTTATATCTTGCCGCTTTTGAGACTGTCTTTATATGGAATTCGCTTAACGAAGTTATGATGGCATTATAGGCGGGATAAACTAATTGTGGTGAATCTAAAATAATATCTGAGACTTCGGGCGTAACCGGACTTTTCAAGTTACCTTTATCAACGGCAATAATCTTGTAATAATAAGCAGTTAAAAGTTTCATCTGTTTCGAATCAAAATAGAAAAGATCAGAAGTGAAATTCAGAAAGTGAATAGAATCTGCTGCAAATCCCGGTGTCTCGCTTCTATAAATCTCATAACCTTTAATGTCGTGATCAAGCGGCGGGGTCCAATATAAATTAATGCCTACCGAGTTAGTCCAATTTCGTGCGTTTATGTTTAAGTAAGATGGGGTAAGTGGCGCATAAAAATTTTTCGGTATTCCGGAAACGGGCTGAGTCAACGGGCTTTCAATTCCAAGATTATTTACAGCGCTTACTTTGTAATAGTAAGTGGAATCGTAAAAAAGCGAATCATCCATGAAATAATTATTAGACGTAAATGCTCTTTGCATAA
Organism: Ignavibacteriales bacterium; assembly: GCA_026390795.1. Taxonomy (NCBI): domain Bacteria; kingdom Pseudomonadati; phylum Ignavibacteriota; class Ignavibacteria; order Ignavibacteriales; species Ignavibacteriales bacterium. Next base: position 208,311 of record JAPLFG010000005.1, on the reverse strand, counting down.
AGTGGCTGGGTTGATTTATACTTCTATAAATAAAATATCCTTTTACGTTTGGTTCATTATTATTCGTCCATTCTAAACCGATTTGTCCGTCAAATGCGGCATAGACATTCAGATCGCTCGGGGTTTCAGCCGGGATTGATTCATCGATTGGCTCTGTAATTTTTTCCCGACCACATCCCCACATTCCCAGCAATGTAATACTTATGATAATAACCTTATAACGTAACCTCATAACCACGAATCGGAATTGATATTTTTTTGAATCCGCTTGATTCAAGATGCTTCTTGTAAATTTCCTGTTGATCGATTTCTCCATGAACAAGAAAAATTTGCTGCATCTGATTTTTGTCTAATTTGGATGTATAAGCTATCAGTTCATTTTCATCTGCATGGGCACTGTAAGACTGCATAACTATTACCTCTGCCGCAACGTTATATTCATCACCGAAGATCGAAACTTTTTTTTCACCGTCTATAAGTTTTCTACCAAGAGTATTTTCTGCAGAATAACCAACCATAAGAATAATACTATTGGGGTTCTCAATATTATTAGCTAAGTGATGAAGAATGCGCCCGGCTTCGCACATACCGCTGCTTGAGATTATAATGCAAGGACCGCTAATGGAATTAAGTTTTTTGGATTCTTCGGAACTCGTAACATAAGTTAATCTGCTGAACCCAAATGGATCTTCATTCTTTTTTAAAAATTCATTTGTTTCAGCATCGAAGCATTCAGGATGCAAGCGGAATACGTCAGTAGCGTTTACAGCAAGAGGACTATCAACGTAAACTGGAATTCTTGGAGCTTTATTATTGTCAAATATTCTGTGAAGCGCGTACACAATTTCCTGCGTTCTTCCAACACTGAATGCAGGAACAATTATTTTTGACTTATTCGATACTGCTTTATTTACAATTGTTGCCAAAGTATCTTCCGAGCTTAAGGGATTCTCGTGTATTCTTCCACCATAAGTACTTTCACAAATAAAATAATCAACATTTGGAATTTGTTCTGGATCTTTAAGTATCGGCAGATTTGGTCTGCCAAGATCTCCGGAGAACGCAAACTTATAAATCCTACCATCTTCATTTACAGTAAGATGAACTAGAGTTGAACCAAGAATATGACCAGCATCATAAAAAGTAAGTGTAATTCCATCGGATACTTGATAAGGTTGATGATAATTGATTCCAATAAATTGTTTCAAAGTTTTTAAAGCATCTTCTTGAAGATAGAGAGGTTCAAAAAGATTCTTACCCTGTCTCTTTCTTCTTTTGTTGACAAACTCAACATCCTTCTCCTGGATATGGGCACTGTCCTGTAGCATAACAACGGATAGATCACGCGTTGCAAATGTTGAAAATATTTTTCCCGTAAAACCATTTTTTACTAATGTAGGTAGGTTCCCCGAATGATCGATATGTGCATGTGAGAGAATTACAAAATCAATTTCGGCAGGATCGAAATAAGTAAAGTTACGATTGATTTCAAACGCTTCTTTTCTTCTGCCTTGATACATACCGCAATCGAGAAGAAACTTTGCCTGCTTTGTTTTTATAAAATGCATTGAACCAGTAACAGTCTGGGCTGCCCCGATAAATTGAATTTGCATATTATTCCTAAAAATTTTGAAGCAAACTATTCAAAGAAAGAATGAGATTCAATCCAATCAATTAAGGTAGGCATAAAAATTAATCAGCTGCGGATAATTTTATATCGTTTATATCCGTTATAGATTTCACGGGAAGCAGTTTTAACAACCGTTGCAGCGGGAACCGCCAAAAGCATACCAAGAACACCAAGTAATTGACTTCCGGCAATAATAAGAATAATTATTAAAAGCGGGTGAATATCGGTGGCTTTTGCAAATATGTTTGGTTGAATAAATCCGTTATCAATTACGTAAACAGTTAAGAACATAATAATAATGCTCGGAAGCATTGACAAATTTCCATATTGAATAATTGAAATGATAATTGCGGGAATACCTCCCACAATTGGTCCAAAATATGGAATAAGATGTCCAACGCCGGCTATGAATCCGATTGAGATTGCATTATTTATACCCAATATTTTCAATCCAACACCGCACAATAACCCTACAAGAAAAGCATCTAAAATCCAACCTCTCACAAAACGACCAAGTTGTAAAGCAATCTTATCAAACACTGAATAAGAAACTTCAAAATATTTATTCGGCATAATATTTATAATACCGCGTAATAAATGTTTGTTATCTTTTAGTAAAAAGAAAGTCATAAACGGAACTATAACTAAGATTGCAATAAGTGAGACGATACTATATATCAAGTCGCTGAAATTACTAATCCAGCTGCTAAATACATTCTGTGAAAAATTTGTAAATTTTTCAACGATGTTAATCGAATTTAAAAATGGGAATGTTGACTTTAAAGAATTCTCAATTTGTTGAAAAAACAATTGCAAATTTTCCTGGGTTAATGTAACCGACAAACTGTTGAATTGATTAATGACTCTGGGAATTAAAAAAGAAAAGCTCGCGATTATTAAAAGTATTACAATTGCAAATACAGTCAACACAGCTGACAATCTGCTAAATCCTCTCTTTTCAAGAAAGCCAACAATCGGGTTGAAAAGCAGCGATATTAATATTGAAACGGCAAGCATTGCAAGGATATCTGCAAAAAGATAAGACAGAAAAAATAATGTACACAACGATAGAAAAACTAAAAAATAAGTTTTACTTTTTTTTAACAGTTGATCTGTTAGAGGCATAATCTGCTTAATCATAATTATCTCCACTTCAATATTCCTAATTCGTACGAAAAATTCAATTTGAATCGTAAATAGTTTTAAAATTTTCGGTTAACTGCGTTTGAAGAATTGCCTATATTTGTAATGAATTTTTAAACAATATCGGAATATTATTATGGCAGAGATTGAATTACTTAATCAAATCAGATCCAGAGCAGCTCAAAGGAAAAAGACAATTGTACTACCCGAGTCACACGATGAAAGAGTATTGAAAGCAGCTGAAATATTAACTCAAGAAAAAATCGCATCGGTAATAACGCTTGGTAACGAAGAAAAAATTAGAAATGATGCAAAAAAAATCGGAGTGAACCTACAAGGCATAAGAATAATTGATCCTGACAAGAGCGATAAACTGAGCGACTTTACAAACATATTTTTCAATTTGCGAAAACACAAGGGAGTAACTGTTGAACAAGCCCGCGAAACTATGCGGCGAGATCTATTTTTTGGCGGGATGATGGTTAGCAGCGGTATGGCAGATGGAAGTGTATCGGGTTCATTTGCCACAACTGCAGATGTCATGCGTGCATCAATCTTTTGTGTTGGTATGAAAGAAGGAATTTCAATTGTATCGAGTTTCTTTTTAATGGTGTTTCCAAATGTAGTTTACAGCTTTGCGGATTGCGCGGTTAATCCCAATCCTGATGCGAAACAACTTGCGGATATCGCAATTTCAACTGCTGATAATCATAAGAAACTTACTGGCGAAGAACCATACATTGCAATGCTTTCATTCTCTACAAAAGGAAGTGCAGAGCATGAGCTGGTTGATAAAGTCCGTGAAGCTACAAAGTTTGTTCAGCAAAAACGACCTGATCTAAATGTTGACGGCGAACTTCAATTTGATGCCGCTGTTGTTGCCGGAGTTGGTAAGAAAAAAGCACCGGATAGCAAGGTGGCTGGAAGGGCAAATGTTTTGGTTTTCCCGGATTTGAATGCCGGTAATATCGGATACAAAATTGCTCAACGCCTCGGCGGTGCAGAGGCGGTGGGTCCTATAAGTCAAGGATTGAAAAAACCTTTCTATGATCTTAGCCGTGGCTGCAGTGTGGATGATATTGTAAACACGGCTGCTATAGCTTGTCTTGCTGCAGATTAATTTTATTTTTGTAAGGACAGATGCATATCTGTCCTTACGTTAAAATTCTAAAACTCGCCATATTAATTGAACTAAACCTCTTCTGTTTCCGTTTTACAAATAAACAATGAAAGGAATGCAATGAAAGGCTTTAGATATATTTCGTATTTATTGTTCTTACTTGGTTTCGCTTATAATTCTCCGGCTAAGAATAGCGGCGGTGAATCTTCTGCAAATAATATTGATAATATTGTAGTGAAAGATATGAGCGGTAAGGATGTTAAACTTTCCGATTACAAAGGAAAGGTTTTACTGATCGTAAACGTAGCAAGCAAATGCGGATACACACCTCAATATGAAGCGCTTGAAGCAATCTATAATAAGTACAAAGACAAAGGATTTGAAATTCTTGCATTTCCATGTAACGATTTTGGCGGTCAAGAACCCGGAACTAACGAAGAAATTAAAACATTTTGCAGCTCAAAATATAATGTGACTTTCAAGCTTTTTGATAAAATAAAAGTTCTTGGTGATGAGAGAACACCGTTATATGCCCGGCTAATAAATAACAATGTTACTGAGAAGGGCGATGTGAAATGGAATTTCGAAAAGTTCTTGGTTGATAAAAACGGAAATATCGTTTCCCGTTTTAGAAGTAAAATTAAACCGGAGAGTGAAGAAATTACAAAAGCAATTGAAGCTGAATTAGCAAAATAATTCTTATTTAAGTTGTGGCCGCGAATTTTACGGCCACAACAATTCATTTCTATTCATCTTCCACTATAATATCTGCATTCTCATTTTTCCTTAACGGTGGACGTTCAAACATTACACACATTTCTTGATAATGGCTCGCAAGTCCTTCTGAAATCTGACTCCATGTAAATCTCCATGTCCAATTGCCTCCCAAAGTACCCGGCAAGTTCATCCGTGCTTCATTGTTCAGATTCAAAATGTCCTGTAACGGTATAACACAAATATTTGCAACGGAACCATAGGCGGATCTTATCAGTTCATATGTCATATTATCTCCGTAATAATTGAAATATTTTTGTGTCCACTCATATATGCCGGAATTTTTATTCTTTTCGGTTGTAAGAAATCCTAGTGTTGTTTCATTATCATGTGAGCCGGTATGAACAATACAATTTTTGATATGATTATGCGGCAAGAATTTTTTATCCCCGTCAACACCAAGACCAAATTGCAAGATTTTTATTCCCGGGAAATCAAAATGATCGCGGAGTGCTTCAACAGAATCTGTAATTACACCAAGATCTTCCGCAATGATTGGCAAATCGCCAAGAGTTTTTTTAATTGAATTAAATAATTTTTCACCGGGAGCTTTAACCCATCTTCCTACAATGGCAGTTTTTGCGTCGCCTTTAATTTCCCAGTATGCATCAAAACCGCGGAAGTGATCTATTCTTAAAATGTCTGCCATCTCGAGAAGTTTGGAGATTCTTTTTCTCCACCAGGCAAAATTATCTTTCTCCATTTCTTTCCATTTGTAAAGCGGGTTGCCCCAAAGTTGTCCCGTCGCACTGAAATAATCTGGTGGAACACCGGCAACAAATTCTAAAGAACCATCCTCGCGAACTGTGAACAGTTCTTTGTTGGCCCATAAGTCAGAGCTATCATAAGCTATGAAGATTGGCATATCACCAATAATTTTTATTCCATTATTGTTTGCAAAGAGCCGTAATGCTGTCCATTGTTTATCAAAAGAGAATTGAAGAAATTTTTGAAATTCAATTTCATCTTTCAATTTATTCTTCCATTCCGGAATATTTTTTCTGAAGGCGATTGTCGGATCCCATTGAGTCCAAAGAACTCCGCCATGGTATTGTTTTGCGGCCATGAAGAGGGAATAATCATCTAACCAATAATTATTTTTTTCACAGAAGTCTCCGCACTCATTATCGAATTCTGAATGTTTCTTCTTGAAATTCTGAAATGCTTTTCGAAGTAAAGAAAATTTGTAATTGATGACAGAGCCAAAATCAATTTTATGAGAATCGTAATGTGGTATATTATCATACAGTTCATTATCATCTAACAAGCAGTCTTTATGTAATAATTCCGGACTTATTAAAAGCGGGTTCCCGGCGAATGCTGAGAAGCACTGGTAAGGGGAATCACCATACCCCGTAGGACCAAGCGGAAATACCTGCCACAATGTCTGTCCGGCTTTTTTTAAGAATTCTACAAATTGAAATGCATCTGGTCCGAGATCTCCAATTCCAAATTTTCCGGGAAGGGACGTAGGATGAAGCAGAATTCCTGCCGATCGTTCAATTTTCATTTGTTCCTCACGTTATTGTGATCTAAATCGCATATAAAAAAATAAAACAAAAAAACAATATTTACTTACTACAATATTTCATTAACTTGCAAATGAACAAGTGATACACCATTTGAGTAATTATAAAAATATTCTTCAACTAATTGCTTAAACAAATTTTTTTGGTTATGTTGTTTTTGTCCCCAACGATGGAGGAAAAAAATCCCGAAACTTAAAATCTTTTACAACATCAAAATTGACAAATTTTATTAATACTTTTTTCAAGATCGGAGTTATGAATGAAAATAAATCGTCTTTTCACTTCTGCGGATAAAGATCCGCTCGAATCGATTGAGTTTGTTAAAAGAACATCAGAGATAAAAAATCCGGATGGCTCAATTGTGTTCAGAATGGAAGACGTGCACGTTCCCAAAGAATGGTCGCAAGTTGCTACCGATGTTCTTGCACAAAAATATTTTCGCAAAGCAGGTGTTCCTAAACTTTTAACAAAAATTGACGAAGAAGGAATTCCTCTTTGGCTTCAACCATCTGCTGCCGATAAAAAATTAGAAGAACTTTCCGAGAAAGAAAGATTTGGTTCGGAAACGGATGCCCGTCAAGTTTTTTACCGTCTTGCAGGAACGTGGACTTACTGGGGATGGAAAGCAAAATATTTTGATACCGAAGAAGATGCAAAAACATTTTATGATGAACATGTTTATATGCTAGCTGTACAGTATGCAGCGCCTAATTCTCCTCAATGGTTTAATACAGGTTTAAATTGGGCGTATGGAATTAATGGACCCTCGCAAGGACATTATTATGTAGACTATCAAACCGGGCAGCTTACTTTTTCAGACGATGCATATACTCATCCGCAACCGCATGCATGCTTCATTCAATCCGTTAGAGATGATCTGGTTAATGAAGGCGGAATAATGGACCTATGGGTTCGCGAAGCTCGTTTATTCAAATATGGTTCCGGAACCGGTTCAAACTTTTCCGAGTTACGCGGACTAAACGAACCACTAAGCGGCGGCGGAAAATCTTCAGGATTAATGTCGTTCTTAAAAATCGGGGACCGTTCAGCCGGCGCAATTAAATCCGGCGGAACAACACGCCGTGCTGCCAAAATGGTAACGCTAGATATTGATCATCCGGATATTGAAGAATTTATAAATTGGAAAGTTGTTGAAGAACAAAAAGTAGCGGCTCTTGTATCCGGTTCAAAAATTTTAAATTTCCATCTCAATAATATTATCAAAGCATGTTTTGATGAACATCCGGAAAACGACCGCTTCAGTAAAAAAACAAATTTGAGATTGCGTAAAGCAATAATTGAAGCGCGCAAGATGAGCGTTCCGGAAAATTATATTGACCGTGTAATTAAACTTGCAAAACTAGGATTTCATTCTATTGAAGTTCCGGTTTATGATGAAGATTGGGATTCAGAAGCATATTTAACTGTCTCCGGACAAAATTCAAATAACTCTGTCCGTGTTACAAATGATTTTATGCAGGCAGTACTTAATGACAGTAATTGGAATTTGTATTGGAGAACGGAAAAGAAAAAAGCAAAAAAAGATGGACGTGTGCCAAAACCGTCTAAATCTTTAAGCGCTAAAAATCTTTGGGATGATATCGCATATGCTGCCTGGTCAAGTGCTGATCCGGGACTTCAGTATGATACAACTATCAACGAATGGCATACGTGTCCGGCTGAAGGTTCTATTCGTGCTTCTAATCCATGCAGCGAGTACATGTTCCTCGATGATACTGCTTGTAATCTTGCATCTCTAAATTTAGTAAAATTTTATAATGATGATACACAAGCATTTGATATCGAAGCATACCGGCATGCAACAAGATTGTGGACAATCGTATTAGAGATAAGCGTATTGATGGCTCAGTATCCCAGCAAAGAGATTGCACAAAAAAGTTACGAGTATAGAACTCTCGGTTTAGGTTATGCAAATCTTGGTTCATTGTTGATGCGTCAAGGGATTCCTTATGAAAGTAAAGAAGCATACGCAATATGCGGTGCTCTTACCGGAATTATGCATATGCGTTCTTATGCAACATCTGCAGAAATGTCCAAGGAACTTGGGTCATTCCCGCGTTACAAAGAAAATGAAGAAGCCATGTTGCGTGTAATTCGGAATCATAAACGTGCATCGTATAATGTACCTAAGGAAGAGTATGAAGGATTATCAATCTATCCGATGGGAATAAATCCGGAATTTTGTCCATCTGATTTATTAAAAGCTGCCCGTGAAGATGCAGACATTGCTCTCGAGCTTGGTGAACAATTTGGTTTCCGTAATGCACAAGTTACCGTGATTGCTCCTACCGGTACAATTGGACTTGTAATGGATTGCGATACAACAGGAATAGAGCCGGACTTTGCACTTGTGAAATTTAAAAAACTAGCCGGCGGCGGTTACTTCAAAATTATTAATCAATCAATTCCGCCCGCGCTTAAGAGATTAGGTTATAACGAAGATCAAAGCCGGGAAATTATTAAATACGCAAAAGGTGCCGGAACATTAATCGGCTGTCCACATATAAATCATGAATCGCTGAAGGTGAAAGGTTTTAATGAGGAAGTTCTAAATAAGCTTGAAGCAATTCTGCCTGCCGTTTTCGAATTGAGTTTTGCGTTTAATAAATTTACTCTCGGTGACCGGTTCTTGAAAAGCAATCTTGGTTTCACAGATGAACAGATTAATGATTTCAATTTCGATGTTCTTTCCGAACTTGGATTTTCAAAAGAAGAGATTGCTTCCGCAAATGATTTTGTATGCGGAACAATGACTATTGAAGGTGCACCATTTTTGAAACATGAACACTATCCGGTTTTTGATTGCGCTAACAAATGCGGAAAGAAGGGTTCCAGATTCATTAAAGCTGATGCACACATTTACATGATGGCTTCGGCTCAACCATTCATCTCAGGCGCTATTTCTAAAACAATCAATTTGCCTAACAACGCATCAATCGATGATATCAAATATGCATACTTGCAATCATGGAAGCTTGGAACAAAAGCAAATGCACTCTACCGTGATGGATCTAAACTTTCTCAACCTCTCAACACAATGACAGATGAAGAAGTTGAAGACTTAATGGAAAAGAAGGAAGAAAACGATATTGTAAAAATTGCTGAAAGAATTATTCACAGGTACATAGCCAAGAGAAGAAGATTACCGGACCGCAGAACAGGCTACACACAAAAAGTTAAAATCAATGGGCAAACTGTTTATGTTCGTACCGGTGAATATGAAAACGGTCAAATCGGCGAAGTATTTATTGATATGCACAAAGAAGGTGCGGCATTTAGAAGTTTGTTAAACTGTTTTGCAATTTCTATTTCGTTAGGGTTGCAGCACGGTGTTCCTCTTGAAGAATTTGTTGATGCATTCGTTTTCACTCGTTTTGAACCGAGCGGAGTAGTTTCAGGACACAGCAGAATTAAAATGGCGACTTCTGTAATTGACTATATCTTTAGAGAACTTGCCGTTACTTATCTTGGAAGAAATGATCTGTCTCATGTTGAAGAAGCAGAGATAGTAAAAAAGATTGATCACCGTTCTGTCGTTGAACCCGATTTTGAAAGTGAAGAAGTTATTAGCGAAAGAATGATCGAATTAGACAACCATAAAGAACTCGTTGAAAAATCTTCTATGGAAGTTTCGAAAGATCTTAGAGCCAAAGCTATCACTCTTCACCAAAGCGTTATGAAGGCGCGGGAACGCGGTTATACAGGAGATATTTGCCCTGAGTGCCAAAGTATGACAATGGTTCGTAATGGAACGTGTCTGAAGTGCACTACATGCGGCGCAACCACAGGGTGCAGTTAATTTTACAATGCCGATCTAATAATGCAAATTAAGAGAAAGGGACTAAAGCTTAGTCCCTTTTTCGTTATATTTGAGAGGTAAATACGTTGACTTTTATAACTCAATAGAATACATTTTCACCCTAATTTTTAGCGATGATTTCAGAAAATCTTAAAAAACTTGAAGATCGGATTGCAGAAACCTGTGCAAAATGCGGCAGAAATCGCTCCGAAATTAAGCTGATAGCGGTAAGTAAAACACAACCGGCTGAAGTAATTAGTGAAGTTCTTAATTCAGGTATTAAAGAGCTTGGAGAGAATAAAGCTCTTGAACTTCGGGATAAATCTGAATTGATAAAGGGAGATTTTCGATGGCATTTTATCGGGCATCTTCAAACGAACAAAGTAAAATATGTGATTAATTCGGCAGATTATATTCATGCCATTGATTCAATTAAATTAGCTGACGAGATTAATCGTAAAGCCGGACAGATTAACAAAAAGCAAAAAATTCTTCTAGAAATAAAGACTTCTGCCGAAATGGCTAAACTTGGTCTTGAGAGTGAAGAAGAAATTTTTGAAGTCGCTGAATATTGCAAAAGTCGCTCTAATTTAGATTTGACGGGATTGATGACGATGGCGCCATACACGGATGATACAAAAGTTATCCGGAATTGTTTCGTCAAATTAAGAGAGATAAAAGAAAAGTTGACTAATAATGGCTTCTTGTTAACTGAACTTTCGATGGGGATGACTAACGATTACGAGATTGCGATTGAAGAAGGTGCGACAATGCTAAGAATAGGAACAGCAATCTTTGGCAGCAAATAAGCAGTTAGAAATTATTAATAAATTAGTGAAGAAATGAAGTTCACACCGTTTGGTATTAAGAATCAAGAATTCAACAGGACTGTTCGCGGTTTCGATCGTGATGAAGTAAAAGCATTCTTGGATAAACTTTCAGATGAATTTGAAATTCTTCAAAACGAGAACGAGAAATTGAAAGTTGAACTTGAGCGCCAGGAAGATCAATTAAGGGAATTTAAACGAATCGAAAAAAGCCTTCAGCAGGCGATGTTGAATCAAACTGAATCAACAAGTAAAACTGTCGAATCGGCTAAGAAGCAAACTGCCATGATGATTAAAGAAGCCGAACTTAAGTCTCTTCAAACAATTGAAAAAGCAAAAGAGTCAGCAAACTCAATCCGCGATTCGGTTCTTAGATTGCGTGAAGAGAAAAAATTATTGATAGCAAGGTTGAAAGCAATGCTAGATACGCAATCGAGTTTTCTTGAGATGAATATGCAGAATATTGAGACCCGTCCCAAGAAAAAAGAAATTGCGAAAGGACATGCAGATCAAGACGATCAAACCGAAATAAATGTTGATGATATATTGGAGAAACTTTTATGAGTAATCTTTTAGAAATGATTAATGAAACTCTTACAGTTATACGCAAGAAAACAAACAAAAATTATGAAGTAGGAATCATTCTAGGTACAGGTCTCGGCGGTTTAGTAAATGAAATTTCTGTAGAACATGAAATTGATTACTCCGATCTACCGCACTTTCCGCTTTCTACTGTTGAGTCTCATCATGGTAAATTAATTTTTGGAAAGATCGGCGGTAAAGAAATTGTTGCAATGCAGGGTCGGTTTCATTATTACGAAGGGTATTCGATGAAGCAAATCACGTATCCGGTTCGTTTAATGAAATATCTTGGTGTAAAAACATTGATTGTTTCAAATGCATGCGGAGGAATGAATCCAATCTACCGACGCGGTGATATTATGCTGATGGTGGATCATATCAATATGTTGGGTGATAATCCTCTTATAGGAAAGAATGAAGATCATTTGGGTCCCCGTTTTCCGGATATGAGCGAACCATACGATTTAGAACTTATTAAAATTGCAGAAGATGTTGCTCTTGAGAATAAAGTGAAAGTTCAAAAAGGTGTTTATGTTGCTGTTCCCGGTCCAAATCTTGAGACTAAAGCCGAATACAGATTCTTAAGAGCAATTGGAGCGGATGTGGTAGGGATGTCGACTATTCCGGAAAATATTGTGGCAAATCAAATGGGTATGAAAGTTTTAGGAATAAGTATTATTACGGATGAATGTTTCCCGGATTCGCTGAAACCTGCTAAAGTTGAAGAGATAATAGCAACAGCTATGCAGGCCGAGCCAAAAATGACTTTAATAATGAAAGAAGTGATAAAAAAATTATAATGGAAATGAAAAAAATATATTACTCAACACCGGCGTTGCTTGCCGTAATAATTTTTGCTTCTAATTTTTTGAGTACCGATCTGTTCAGAGTAGGATTTCAAAATTTTTCAGTTTGGTTTGTTCTTTCACTTTTTTCATTCGCTTGCGGATGGCTGATAAATAAAACACTTGGTTATAACCACGGTGGAAAAGTAGTCTTTATGGTAATTGTCGCCTCCACATTCGTGAGTATTCTGCTAATCTCATTCTTCAGCGAATATTTCGGATTAAGCGATTTACTTGTTGAGAATATGATCCTTTATATGCTGCGCAACATTATGCTTGGCACAATGGCGTTTTGCGGTATGGCAATTTCCGAAGTAATAATTTTGCAGAAACAAGGAGCTCCGTCAAAATCAAAAGAGGAAGATTCTAAAAGAATATTGGCAAATGCTCAGAAGGAAGCTCATCTTTTAGTCGAAGATGCAAAATTGAAAGCAGATAAGATGATTTATCAAGTGCAGCAAGGCGTTAACGATATGGTCGATCGGAAAAATCAAATTGAAAGAAGACTTAAAGAATTCATTGCTGCAGAAAGAGAATTAATTAAAAAGTATGAATCCGAAGAAGAATAAATCCCATTTCACTAAATCAATTTATAGAGTAAAAAATGTTTAAGCAGTTTGATGAAAAAATAAATTATCCAAAGATTGAAAAGGATGTTCTCAAATTCTGGGAAGAAAATCAGATTTTTGAAAAAAGTATTTCCTCACGTCCAAAATCAAAAACATTTACATTTTATGAAGGACCGCCAACTGTAAACGGACGCCCCGGTATCCATCACGTGATGGCAAGAACGCTTAAAGATTTAGTGTGCCGCTATAAAACTTTAAAGGGATATCAAGTTCACCGTAAAGCCGGCTGGGATACTCACGGACTTCCGGTTGAGATAGCTATCGAAAAAGAACTTGGCTTCGCGCAAAAATCCGATATTGAAAAATATGGAGTCGGCGCGTTCAATAAAAAAGCAAAAGACTTGGTTTACCATCACATTGAAATGAAAGAAGGATGGCGCACTCTTACTGAACGAATGGGCTACTGGATTAATCTAGACGACCCGTACATTACTTGTACAAACGAGTACATTGAATCTGTCTGGTGGGCACTCTCCGAATATTTCAAAAAAGGTCTTATTTATAAAGGATTCAAAATCGTTCCGCAATGTCCTCACTGCGAAACTCCACTCTCTTCACACGAACTTGCTCTTGGTTATGCCGATGTTCACGATCCCAGCGTATATGTAAAATTCAAATTGAAAGATGAAGACGCATCAATTCTTGTTTGGACTACTACACCATGGACATTGATTTCAAATGTCGCTCTAGCTGTTGGTCCCCAGATTGATTACGTAAAGATTAAAACTGAAAAGCATGGAGTAATGTATCTTGCGGAAGCGCGGCTTTCAGTCATAAAAGAAGAATACGAACTACTTTCAAAATTGAAAGGTGAAGAACTTCTTGACAAAAATTACGAACCGCTCTATTCGTATGTACCGGTAGATAAACGCGCTTGGTATATAATTCCGGGTGAATTTGTTAGTACGGAAGACGGTTCTGGTGTTGTACATATTGCACCGGCATTTGGCGCGGATGACTATGAAGTTTCTAAAAAATTTAATTTACCATTCGTTCAGCCGGTCACAAAGAGCGGAAGATTTACGGACGAAGTAAAAGATTTTGCCGGTCGTCTTGTCAAAACTATTAAATTTGAAGACCGCGAAGAGAAAGGCGTTGATCCGGATATTATCCGCAATTTGAAAGAACGAAATCTTATTTATAAAGCGGGCAATGATTATCTTCATTCATATCCGCACTGTTGGCGATGTGACAATCCATTAATTTATTATGCCCGTGACAGCTGGTATATCCGTACAACAGATGTTGCTAAACGAATGATCGAACTCAACAGTACAATCAATTGGTGTCCTCCGGAAGTAGGTTCCGGACGTTTTGGAAATTGGCTTGAAGAAAATAAAGACTGGGCGTTATCAAGAGATCGATATTGGGGAACGCCGCTTCCAATCTGGCTGAATGATGATGGTGAAATGTTTGTTATCGGTTCTATCGCAGAATTGAAAGAAGGATTTATTGAACGTGACGGGAAACGAATTTCAGTTAAAGATTTACCCTCAGAAGAAATTGATTTACACAAACCGTTTGTTGATGATGTTAAATTTGAGCGTGACGGAAAAATTTTCAAACGGACTCCGGAACTGATTGATGTTTGGTTTGACAGCGGGGCAATGCCGTTTGCGCAATATCATTATCCATTTGAGAACCAGGAATACTTTAAAGAAAATTTTCCGGCTGATTTTATTTGTGAAGGAATTGATCAAACGCGCGGATGGTTTTATACTCTTCACGCAATAAGTACTATGCTGTTCGACAAGGTAGCTTTCAAGAATTTAATTGTCAATGAATTGATCCTTGACAAACAAGGGCTCAAAATGTCGAAGAGCCGCAGTAATACTGTGGATCCATTTATTCTATTTGATAAATATGGAGTTGATGCTACTCGCTGGTACTTAATCACAACAAGTCCTCCGTGGAAACCGACTCTCTTTGATGAAGATGGAATTGCGGAGGTTCAGAGAAAATTCTTTGGAACTTTGGTAAACACGTATAACTTTTTTGTCCTTTATGCCAACATCGACAAATTTGATTTTTCTGAAAAACCGATTGCCTATAAAGACAGACTGGAAATTGACCGTTGGATCATTTCCAAATTAAATTCGCTGGTTAAAGAATATGATGAGCTAATGGCTAACTATGACGTAACTAAAGCGGCACGTCTGGTTTCAAGTTTTACAATTGATCAGCTTTCCAACTGGTATGTTCGAAGAAGCAGAAGACGTTTCTGGAAATCCGAAATGAATGACAGCAAAATTTCTGCATACCAAACTTTGTATGAATGTTTAGTTACTATCGCAAAATTGACTTCGCCGTTTGCACCGTTTATATCCGAGGAGTTATACCAGAATTTAAATCTTGCCACAAAAAATGAGAAGTATGAATCTGTTCACCTTGCAGATTATCCCGCTACAACATATTTTGAACCGGAACTGGAAGAAAAGATGGATGTTGCACAGCGGGTTGTATTCTTAACTCGATCCATTCGTGCAAAAAATAATTTAAAAGTACGGCAGCCCCTTTTGAAAATGATGATTGCGGTTGATAAATCTAAAAGAGAATCACTTCAAAAAATGAGTGAAGTTATTTTGGAAGAAGTGAATATCAAAGAATTGATTGTTCTTGAAGATGATTCGGCAATTGTGAATAAATCCGCAAAACCGAATTTCAAAGTTGTGGGACCGAAATATGGCAAACTAGTTAAACAACTTACGAATGCGATAAAAGAATTGGATAAAAATGCTGTGCTTACACTTGAAAAAATCGGCGAATATGAACTTTTAATAGATAGTCAAAGTGTAAAAATTTCTCGTGAGGATGTTGAAATTGTTAGTCACGAAATTGAAGGCTGGATTGTTGAAAGTGAAGAAGGTGTAACAGTAGCAATTGATACCGAACTTAATGAAGATTTAATTGCGGAAGGCTATGCTCGTGAATTTGTTAACCGCGTTCAGAATCTAAGAAAAGATGCAGGCTTTGATGTTGTAGACCGCATCATTGTTTCATTTACTAGCGAACAAAAAATGATTGATTACGTTTATAAGTTTTCTGAGTATATTTCCAGAGAAGTCCTTGCAGATTCTCTTAAACATGAAAGTCTTGTCGATGGACCTAAACAAGAGTTTAAAATTGGCGATTATGATTGTACAATTGCAGTTGCTAAAGTAACAATATTGTAAATGGAGGCACTAATGGCAAAAAAACCTGTAAAAAAAATAATTAAAAAAACTGCTGCTAAAAGCAAGACAACTAAAAAAGTGGTGAGTAAACCAAAAAAAATTAGTAAGCCGAAGAGTTTAAAACCAAAGTTGAAAACAACTGCTAAAAAAAATGTAAAAGTTGTAAAGATTTCAAAATCGCGCAAACATGTAGAAGTTATTTCTCCAACTAAAAAAGTTAAAAAGATTCAAGGTTATTCAAAGAAAGAACTGGATGAGTTCAAGAAAATCATTCTTGATAAGCGAAATGAAATTATAGAACAACTCCAAGCATTAAAAGATCAGATGATGGATACGTCGACGGGTCAGTATGTAAATGAAAATTCTCCTTATTCATTGCATATGGCTGAGCAGGGAACCGACGCTATGGAGCGAGAAAAACTTTATTTATGGGCTCAGCGTGAGAATAAATTTCTCGGCTATCTCGATGACGCACTTCAGAGAATTGATAACGGAACTTACGGCATTTGTATAGAATGTATTGATGAACCGCAGCATTTATGCCCGACATGCCCATTGGTTCCTAAAGACCGTCTTGCTGCAGTTCCTCATACTCAGCACTGTCTTCAAGTAAAACAAAACATGAAATAATTTATACTAATTCAGATTTGAGAGAAAATATTGAGAGTACTATTCGCAACACTTTTTATTGTCATCACTGATCAATTAACAAAATTTTTGGTGAAAGGCGGTACAATTCCTTTATTGAATATTAGAGCAGAAGGAATGCAGTATGGGCAAAGCATAAAGGTTTTCGGTGATTTTTTTAAACTGACTTTTGTGGAGAATCCCGGAATTGCTTTTGGAATTGATGTCAATGAATCTTCAAAATTAGTTTTATCAATTTTTACTTTAATTGCGAGCATAGGAATATTCTACTATTTATGGAAATCACGTGAGCAGAAACTTATTGTTAGATTAGCATTAGCATTCATACTTGGCGGGGCTATTGGAAATTTGATCGATAGAACTTTTTATGGAGTATTTTACGGTTACGAAAGATTGTTTTACGGTCACGTAGTTGATTTTTTTAATATGGACTTTTTCGACTTCACAATATTTGGCCGGACTTACGAACGGTGGCCAATATTTAATATCGCGGATGCTTCAGTATCAATTGGTGTAGTGCTGCTTCTTTTCTTCCATAAATCACCTGTCGAGAAAAGTATTGAAGGTTCAGACACTGTTGTGTTGACGGAAGAATCAGTTGAAGATAAATCAGCAAAACAAACCGAAGCTATAGAAACGGAAATATCAAATTCTTCTTTGAGTGATGATGGCAAAGATAGTAACAGAGAAGAAAATAAGAGTTGAAGTTTCGGAGGGAAAGATGAAAGAACGTATAGATGTTTTTCTTGCCAATTCTGTTGAAAACGCAACAAGATCCCGAATACAAAAACTTATCAAAGCAAATTGTGTTACTGTTAATGGTCATCTGATAAAACCCAATTATATAATTTGCCCAAATGATGTAATCGAATTAGTTATTCCAACCTCTCCGCGTCCTGATGAAACTGAAGCTGAAGATATTCCTCTCAATATTGTGTATGAGGATGAATATCTTTTAGTAGTCAATAAAGCTGCCGGGATGGTCGCTCACCCCTCGTTTGGCAATTATACCGGTACTCTTGTCAATGCACTTCTCCATCATACAAATAAATTAAGTGAGTCAGATTCTCCTGGCCGACCGGGAATTGTTCACCGCATTGATAAAGAAACTAGTGGGTTATTAATTGTTGCAAAAGACGAATGGACGCACGCAAAACTTGCCAAACAATTTTTTGATCATACAATAGACCGTGAATATTGGGCTGTCTGCTGGGGAATATTTAAACAGAGTAAGGGAGAAGTTATTGGAAATATTGCCCGTTCTGTTAAAGACAGAAAAATTTTCTCCGTAAGTGAAACCGAAGGAAGACATGCTCACACATTTTATGAAGTTATCGAAGAGTTTGAATTCGCATCGTTGCTCAAATTAAAATTGAAAACCGGCAGAACACATCAAATTCGTGTTCATATGTCGCATATAAAACATCCAATCTTTGGGGATCCGACGTATGGCGGAAGAGTAATTGTCTATGGTTCTGCCTTGCCAAAGATGAAATCACGGATTGATAATTTATTAAAGATAATGCAGCGTCAGGCACTTCACGCAAAAACGCTCGGCTTCATCCATCCGCATACAAAAGAGAAAATATTTTTGGATTCTGAGTTACCGGAAGATTTTGAATTGCTTCTTAAGAAGTTGAGAAACAATCAATAATCGCTTGCAAATTTTTAAATCTCTTCACAAGAATAAATTAGTAGAATAAATCATTTCAATTTTTCCCACGCTGTTATTGCCTCACTAAATGGCAGCAAAGCACGCGGTATTGCGCCATGCATGTAGGAAATAGCTACGCCATAATTTACAATCGGTACACCAACAAGTTTAGCCTGCTTTATTCTAACTTGCATTGCTTTACGAGTTAACATACATCCGCCGCAATGGACAATCAATTTATAATCGGAAAGATTATCGGGGTAATCGTGCCCGTTCACGACGTCAATTGTCAAATCCTTTTTTGTATGAAGTCTTAACCATCGGGGAATTTTTATTTTTCCAATATCGTCTTCTTGCGCATGATGAGAACATGCTTCAGCTATTAAAACTTTATCTCCGTTTTTTAACTCGTCAATTCGTTTTAATCCTCGCACATACTCCGGTAAATCGCCTTTATAACGTGCCATCAAAATAGAAAAGGTCGTAAGAGGAATTTCATCCGGTACGTCTGCATTTACACGCATAATTGCCTGGCTATCTGTTACAACTAATTTTGGCGGGTGAGATAATGAGTTGAGTGCAGCACGTAATTCTTTATCTTTTGTAACAATTACAATCGCATCATCATCCAGCGCTTCACGTATTGTTTGAACTTGCGGCAGAATGAGCCGTCCTTTTGGAGCCCCGAGATCAATAGGTACAACAAGAATAACTATGTCATGCTGTTTTATCAAATCTCCAATGAGAGTACGTTCATCATCAAATGGGAGAAGTTTAGAGATCTTTTCCTTTAATTCGAATATTCCGTCTCCTGTTGAACATGAAACTGAATGATGCTGAATATTTAATGTGTTTAATTCTTCAATTAAATCAAAATTAATTCCTAATTCCGATTTATTAATTACTGCAATAAATGGAAGTTCTAATTTTTCTATTTGTTCGATCAGATTTTTTTCTTGAGCAGAGAGTTTATCTTGTGAGTCTAATACAAGTAGAGCAAAGTCGGATTCCGAAATAATTTTTACAGTTTTGCTTATTCGTTTTTCTCCTAGTTCTCCAACGTCGTCAATGCCGGCAGTATCAATTAAAACCACTGGACCAAACGGCAGCAATTCCATTGCCTTTTTTACAGGATCAGTTGTCGTGCCGGGTGTTTCGCTAACGATTACCAAATCTTGTCCGATAAATTTATTCACTAAGGAGGATTTACCTACATTGCGTTTACCAATAAAAGCAATGTGTGTTCTTTCAGATTGCGTTACTTTACTCAATGTTAATTCCTAATTCTTTCGAAATAATGTTGAACAATTCTCCTTCATCAAGCAATTTGCTTTTCATGAGTGCCTTGATAAACGGGACTTTATTTTCGTAAGCATATTTTACTAATTCTTGGATTGTTTCGTATCCAAATGTAGAGATGAGCGATGCGGCGATTGCGGATGAATTAATAAGATTCATTTTACATCGTTCTACATTTGCGGTAATGCCTTCTATGCATTTCTCTGCCATGTTAATGTTTGAATCTCTTAGCATTGTTAATGATTTTAGAAACGTATGGGCAATCATTGGTCCAAATGCATTTAATTCAAGATTACCTGAGGAAACCAAATTAGAAATTATTACATCATTTCCTTTTACTAGTTCTGCAATTTGAATTGCGTTTTCCAAAATTACCGGGTTTACTTTACCAGGCATTATGCTTGAGCCGGATTGCTTTGGAGGAAGATTAATTTCACTTATTCCTCCATTTGGACCGCTGGATAAGAAACGTAAATCATTACAAATCTTTATGATTGATGTAGCACCGGCTTTAACAAGACCGTGTACTTCAACAAAAACGTCTAAGTTTTGTGTTGAATCAATCAGATCTTCTCCCTTTGCAATGGGGAGCTTGGTAATTTTTTTCAGAATGTTGTTAACATTCATTACATACTCGTTCGTAGCCGAAACGGAATTGCCCACTGCTGTGCCGCCAAGGTTTACAGATCTCAATCTTTCCTCAGCATTATAAAGACGCCATCTATCGCGCGCCATGGCTTGTGCATAAGCGCCGAATTCCTGCCCTAATGTGATTGGCACCGCATCTTGAAACTGAGTTCTTCCCAGCTTCAAAACACTTTTGAATTCTTCTTCTTTCTTTTGAAATGCATTCTGCAATCTTGCAAAAGAGTCTGCCAGCTCTCTCAGCAAGGTAATTGACGCAATTCTAAGGGCTGTGGGAAATGTATCGTTGGTGGATTGACTCAAGTTCACGTCATCTAGTGGATCAATGGATGAATACTCACCATATTCTTTCCTCATAATTTTCAACGCAGTATTAGCAATAACTTCATTAACATTCATATTCAATGAAGTACCTGCACCACCTTGGTAAGGATCAACAATTATTTTTTCATAGATCGAATCGAAATTCCCCTTAATGCATTCATCTGTTTCAATTATTAATTCATGTATGGCTTCTTCAATTGCGTCATGTTTTTCTTTAAATAGTAATCCGCATTTATAATTTGTTTCTGCAGCAGCAAGTTTTACCTGGAAAAATGCTTTTATCATATGTGCGTTTATTCGTTCGCCGGATTTAGGAAAATTATTTAGGCTTCTTAACGAATGAATACCGTAAAGAGCTTCCTCCTGGATTTCTAAATCTCCTAATGAATCTTTTTCAATTCTCAATTTTCCCTCATTATTAAATTTTGATTAACAAATATATCAAAAATTGAATTTTGGATGCTCTGCAGAAAATAAAAAACCCCGCTATTGCGGGGTTTTGAAAAGTACAAATCAACTTAGAATTATTTTACAAGAAGCATTTTGTTAACTTTTACAAAATTGCCTGCTTCAATTCTATAAAGATAAATACCGGAAGCCATATTCTTAGCTGTCCATTCTACGTTGTGTGTTCCAGCAACTAAATCACTATTAACAAGAGTTTCAACTTCTCTACCAATAGCATCATAAATTGTTAATTTAACATGGCCGCTATTTGGTAAAGCAAACTTAATGTTTGTTGTTGGATTGAATGGATTTGGATAATTCTGATAAACAACATATTGAGTTGGAACAGTTTCTTCTTTTTCAACTGCAGTTGCAATACCTAAAGATTTCATAGCTCCTAACAATGCAGAAACAACATATTTTGGATTGTGAATACCACCGCTCTTATCTTCTTGAGCTGTAGTAGCATTCCAAAAAGCTTTCAATTGTGTTGTTGTCCAGCTTGAACTTGGTGTAGCCATAGCACCAGTTGATGTTTTTGGCATTTGAGCAAAGATTTTAGCAATCATACCAGCTACTTCATCTTGCAATCCTTGAATTGTTCCGTTGTTATCAAGATCGCCTGTACCATTGTAGAAGAATTTAACTTCACTAAAACTTGTACCGAAAGTCGAACCGTGGCATTGAGCACAAGCTTCCATATTATCCTGATCTGGAATTCTTCTTCCATCAGCATCAAGTAAGAAAAGTCCATCCGGGCCTTTCTTATGGGTACTCATGCTGAATGAGTGACCACCCCACTGCATTACGGTAGTACCAATAACAGCATTACCGCTATACATATGGCATCTTACGCATGCGTCAACTGTGGCGCCTTTATGATTACTTACTCCTAATTTAACTCCGCCTAATTCTAACATATTATTTGATAACAAAATGTCGCCTTGTGGACCATGATGTGGACCAAAACGGCTAGTGATTGATGAAGCCAATGCTTGGGTGGCTTCTGTTCTTGAAATGTGGCAGTTAAGACACATTGTTCCCATCCCGGCTTCTGCAACGGTTTTCTTTATTGGGCTGGTTGGGGTAGTAGCATTAGCGGTAAGTATATATGCATCAACTTTTCTCAATTGGAATTCATTTTTTGAACTATGAGGATCGTGGCAAGCTGCACATGTTATAGGTGTATAAGAAGCATCGAAATAAGGATCAGTTGTTGGAACGCCATCTGCATATTGAGCAAATCCTTTTCCAGTATGGCATTGAACGCAAGCTTCGCGTCCTGGGCCGCTTTCATTTACTGCAATTGCATGGTAAGAACCATTAAATTGTTCTGGGAAGATGTGGTGTGTTCCAGAATCATGGCAATATGCGCAAACAGCTGCATCGAAAGTTGCAACCATTCTTGAATCTGATGTGTCTCCAAGATGTCCGCTAGCAGGTCCATGACAAGTCTCGCATTGAATATTAGCTCTCTGTGCTGCTGCTGGAAATGCCGCAACTACTTTATCGTAACCACCTGCACCGAGAACAGTTGGGAAAGTAAATGTCTGATCGTCAAAACCATCGTTTATAGCTGTTGGATTTGCATCATAACCTGTTGTATGGCAACTAATGCAACTTGCAGAATAGTGATCTGCCGGACCGCTGAGGCCAGGTGTTCCATTCATTGCTCTTGTGAACATGGTTGCATGATTTGTTCCTTCCCAATCTGCAACTTTATCAGAGTGACAAGTTTTACATTGTAGTTTAGTGTCAACTCCATTAATTACTGTATTATAAACACCTACATACTTAGCCGCATTTATTGTAACTGATCCTGTGTAAGCTCCATCAGTAAAAGTTATTTCATAAATTCCCTGTTTGTCAGGTGTAAAAGTAATTACTTGAGTAGAATCATTTTTTAGATCTTTTACTGCACCGATTGCAGATTTTGAACCAGGGGCTATACGTGTTAATGTCCATGTTGGTGTTGTAAAATGTTTACCTGTAAAAGAAGCTTCAAAATAACATAGTGTTCCAATGCCGACATTAGTTAAGCCAGAATAAGGATAAGTATAAATATCAGTTGCTGAAACTGCTACACCGCGTGCTGTTACTCCGTACGGTGTAACGGTGAGTGTCTGTGCAAAAAGCGAAGTGCTCACCAATGCTAAAATAAAGACTAAAGTTGTAAATCTTCGGAACATATAATTCCTCCATTAATTAGATTTTTTTTGAGTTTATTTCTTTCTTCATAGATAAAAAGAGTTTTATCTTTTTTATTCTTTTTACACATTTAATATAAAAAGAATAATAAAGATGTCAAAGTCTTTTTGATTTTTTTTAACAATTAATTAGATATTCGACTAAATATAATAAAAGTTGAATAACCCCCTCCCGATTCGTATATTTTCGCCCAAATTAAAAGAAAAGAATATGCAGATTTATAACACATTTTCTAGAAAAAAGGAAGAATTTCTCCCCTTAAACCCACCTTTGGTCACAATGTATATGTGTGGACCTACAGTTTATAACTATTTCCATATTGGTAATGCTAGGTCCTTCATAATGGCAGATATAGTTCGCAGATATCTCGAGTCCAAAGGGTTTGATGTTAAATTTATAATGAATTTAACAGATGTTGACGATAACATTATTAAGAAATCAATTGAAGAAAAACGACCTGCTTCCGAAGTCTCTCAATTTTATACGAATGCTTTTTTTGAAGATATCCAAAAACTAAAAATTAAAACTGCAACTAATTACCCTAAAGCAACTATGCATGTTCAGGATATGATTAACGTAATCATTGAATTAGAAAAGAAAGGTATTGCATATAATGTTGATGGAAATGTGTTTTATGATATCTCAAAATTTCCAGGTTACGGAAAACTGAGCGGTAAAAAAACAGATGAGCTTGAATCAGGTGCCAGAGTGGAAATTAATGAGGCTAAAAGAAATCCTCTTGATTTTTCATTGTGGAAGAAAGCAAAAGATGGAGAACCTTCTTGGGAGAGTCCCTGGGGAAATGGAAGACCAGGCTGGCACATTGAATGCACTGCAATGAGTACCAAACATTTAGGTAAATCGATTGATATTCATGCCGGCGGGAATGATCTAATATTTCCTCATCACGAAAATGAGATAGCCCAAAGTGAAGCATGCTTCGGACAAAAATTTGTAAAGTACTGGATGCATTTTGGATTTTTGAATATTCAGAATGAGAAAATGTCTAAATCATTAGGTAATTTTTTTACTGCACGAGATGTACTAACAAAATATTCGGCTGAGACAATACGTTTGTTTTTTGCTCAAACGCATTACGGCGGCCCTCTAAATTTTAGTGATGAATTATTAAATTCAGCCAAAAAAGGTTGTGAAAAAATTTCGAATTTGACAGAATTAACTGATAATCAGATTCAGAATAATTCCCAAGAGGGTATAATACCGGAATTCGATTTTCAACATTATAGCAATGAATTTATAAGTGTAATGGATGATGATTTCAACACACCAAAGGCAGTTGCGGTAATCTTTGACTTCATACGAGCAATTAATACAATTATTTCGGAAAATGAAAAAATAAATGTTCAATTCTATCATCAAGTAAAATCATATTTAAAAGAAACAGCTGGCAGTGTACTTGGTATTGTTGACTTAAATGAGGTACACACTAATTCTAATTTATCTCTTGAAAACGATTTAATTGAATTATTAATTAAAGTGCGTGATACATTAAAAAAAGAAAAACAATTCTCTTTAGCAGATCAAGTAAGAGACGGTTTGAGTAAGATGGGAATAATTCTGAAAGACACAAAAAATGGTGTAACCTTTAAAAGGAATTAAGTAAGATATAGTTTATTCGAATAGACAAGAATTAATCTGCAGAATTAGAAATATATTTTTACTTTACAATTAGGAATAACAGCGGAAATCAAAATGAGAAATAAAATTATACTTTTATCACTCTTTCTCTTTACAAGTATATTAAGTGCCCAGGGAACTGGTGGAACTAATGCTAAGTTTGAATACCGAAGCCTAATAGATTTACCAACCGCTGGAGTGTTGTCAAAAGGATTTGCAGGTGTTTCTCTAGATATCTTACCATTCGGAGTTGTAATAACAAAAATTGAAGTTGGTGTTTTCGATGGATTTAGTTTTGGTATTTCTTACGGCGGAAGTAATATTATTGGTACTGGTTCAGTGGATTGGTATAAATTACCAGCAATTAATATCAGAGCAAGAATAATTGATGAAAGTGAAACTCTTCCTGCAATAACTGTTGGTTTTGATTCGCAGGGAAAAGGAATTTATAATAGAGATTTGGAGAGATACCAAATCAAATCTCCCGGGTTTTTTGCAGCAGCATCGAAAAATTTTATTTTCTTCGGATATCTTAGTCTTCATGGAGTTGTTAACTACTCATTGGAAAGACAGGATGGAGATAAGGATTTGAATTTGGGGATTGGTTTCGAAAAAACAATTGGTGATAAAGTTTCTTTCGTTACGGAGTATGATTTTGCGGCAAATGATAATACAGGCGCATCATTAGGGAAGGGCAATGGTTATTTAAATTTAGGGCTGAGATGGTCGGTTGGCGATGGACTAACACTTGGATTAGATTTAAGAGATATTTTAGAGAATAAACGATTAATGGGTAGTAGTGCTGATCGTGGTATTTTTGTCGAATATGTAAAAGCTCTCTTTTAAGTAAGTATTGTATTAATTCGGATACATAATAGTTCACAGTAATATACAATCCATAATTTTTCCATTTCTTTTTGCATTTCTTTTCAACTATAGTTAGGTATAATTTTTGTACAAGAGAACAAAACGGTAAAGGTGATACCATGAAAACATTAATTCGTTTATTAGTTATACTTCCGTTATTAAGTCTAGGCGGATGTTATACTCAGTTTGCAATGCGTGATTACGATCATCGTAACCCACAGGATGATTCAAAAGTTGATCAGTACGCATACGAAGATGAAGATGTACAAGCAGATTCAACGGATAACTACGAAGAAGACCAAAATTACGAGGATTCCGACTATAACAACTACGGTTATAGACGATATCTTTTCGACTATTATCCTTCATTGGCATTTTCAATGGGTTGGGGCTGGGGATTTGATCTGTTGAACAGAGATCATTATTTCTATGGATTATATGGTCAAGGTTATTATGGCGGTTATGCAGGTTACTACTGGCCATGGTATTATAGAAATTACGGTTACTATTCTCCTTACTACAATAATTACTATAATAATTACTATCCATATGGATATGGTAATTATGGGCAAGGAATCTATAAGTACAGAACTTATTCTGCTTTAAGAACGCGTGGGAATGATAGTGAAAGAGGAAATGGCGGCCGATATGGATCTGGAAGCAGAGGTGACCGTTCAAGAGCATCTAACGGGTACGTAAGACCAACCGGAGGCGATAAAGCTCAAGATGTTGACCTCGGAAGAACTCGAGTATCCAGGGGCACGGATACCAAGAATGATGGAACAAGAGTTTCTAAAGGAACACCTAGAACTTCGAACAATAGAGGAACCGGCAGCAGCAGTACAAGAACTAGGGATAAAAGCGGATCCCGGGCAACCGATAATTCATCTAACCGTGGAAGAGAAAGAACGAGCAGTGATAGAGGTTCATCCGGTTCCAATAATTCTACAAGAGAAAGACAAGCACCATCATATACACCAAGAGGAGAATCTAGCAGAGCTCCTTCTTACAGCCCGCCGCCATCTTCATCTAGTTCTAATAGCGGAAGAAGTTCAAGCGGCTCGGATAGAGGTTCAAGCTCAAGCGGTTCAGAAAGAAAGAGATAACTCATATGCAACTTTTAAATCAATCTCAATTAAATTGATGGGGCAACTATGAAAAAGATTAATAAAGTAATTTTAGTATTGATAATGAGTTTTGCATTCTCTGCAAATATGCTGGCTCAGAATTATAATGATGCTCTGAGATTAAGTGAACCCGGGATTATTACTGGTGCACGTTCTTTGGGAATGGGGAACGCTTATGTTGCATTGAGTGATGATTTCTCAGCTTCATTATTTAATCCCGCCGGATTTGGATTAATAAAAAAGATGGAATTATCGGGCGGGTTGAATTACAATTCGTTTAACAATAATGCAAGTTTCTTCAATCAGAATACCACAATTTCAAATAATGTTACAAATTTCAGTCAGGTTGGTGTTACTTTACCTTTTCCAACTAGCCAAGGAAGTTTTGTCTTAGCATTTGGTTTTAACAGAGAAAAGGATTTCAACAAGGTACTTAGCTTCAATGGTTATAACGGTGGAAATAATTCTTATATACAGGATTTGACTTCATCTAACGACGATATTGCTTTTAAACTCGCTCTGAGCTATCCTTTATATGATGCATCAAACAATTATCTAAACGATACTACTCGGATAAACGGCAAATTAAATCAGAGAGGGAATTATACTCAAGAAGGCTCATTAAACAGCTGGTCGTTCTCAGGTGCTGTAGAAGTTCAAAAAGATTTTTTTGTGGGCGCAACTTTGAACCTATATAATGGTACATTCAAAAAGACCCATGAATATATTGAAGAAGATTTGAATAATAATTATCCATCTTCTGTGCTGCTAGATCCTTCAGAACCACGCTCTGCTGATTTTAAATCTTTTTATTTACAAGATATAATTGACTGGGATATTTCGGGTGTAGGTTTAAAGCTTGGAGCATTAATTAAGATGGATGACAATTTCAATTTTGGCGCTACGGTCAAATTTGCTACAAAGTATACAGTTAAGGAAACATATTCACTCTCTACTCAAAGTACTTTTGGGACAGGATCTAATTTTAGCTACGCACCCTCAGAAGAAAGATTGGAGTATGAAATCTCTTCTCCGGCAGAGTATTCAATCGGTGCATCATACAATCAAAATAATTTTACTTTAAGTGGTAACGTTACAATGATTGATTATACACAAATGAAATTTGGAAACGGGTTCGATTATAGTGCAACAATGAATAAGAATGCAGATATAACTGATTTTATGAGGACGGTCTATAATCTAAATGCCGGTATTGAATATGTTATTCCTAACTCAAGAGTTGCTTTGAGAGCCGGCGCTATGCTGATGCCGTCTCCATTTAAAGATGATCCGAGTGATTACGACAAAAAATATTTAACCGGCGGTATTGGATATAATTTTTCAAATAGATCTACTATAAATATCGCTTACGTGTACGGATGGTGGAACGACATCGGTGATAATTACAGTTCGAATGTCTCAAGAACAGCGCAGGATATAAAATTTACCAATATCGTTACTTCAATAAAATTCTATCTATAACCCTTTCTTATTTAACATTTATTGACATCCCATAAAGAGCACCTTATTTTTAAGGTGCTCTAATTTTAATATGGAGGTTTCAATTTTAGGTACGATTTTCAAAATCGAAAGCAAAGATTATTATTTATATAATAAAGAATGCAATGAAATTCGCTGCTCATTGCGCGGTAAATTCCAAAAAGAATATGAATTAAAAAAAGATAAACTTTTTGCCATGGATATCGCTACCGTTGGTGATCATGTGGAATATGAATTGAACCAAGACGGTACCGGAGTGATAAATAAAATACTTCCGAGGAAGAATTATATTTCACGTAAAGCACCAAGAATAAAAGGAGCAGGTAATAGAGGCGAACGATTAGAACAGATTGTTGGGTCAAATATTGACAACCTAATTATTGTCAGCAGTTCCAAATCTCCAAATTTTAATAACCGTTTAATAGACCGCTTAATTGTTGCCGGTGAAAGTTCGAATCTCAATATTATTATAGTAATTAACAAAATCGATTTAGACTTATCCGACAATTACCAAGAATGGAAAAATCTTTACTTAAAAATTGGTTATCAAATATTTGAGACAAGCGTAGTAGCGAACAAGGGAATTGAAGCACTCAAAAATTCGATGAACGGAAAGATAAATTTGATTTGGGGACAATCGGGCGTAGGTAAATCATCCTTATTGAATGCAATGTATCCTTCCTTGAAATTGAAAATTGGTAAAGTAAGCGAATCAACTTCAAAAGGGAAGCATACTACTGTAACCAGTTTACTAAAAAAAGTTGATGAACAAACCTTCGTTGTAGATACACCTGGGATGCGCGAGATTGATCCGTACGGAATTAGAAAAGAGGACCTGGGTCATTACTTTAAAGAATTCTCCATTTATTCCGACAATTGCCGGTTCAACACTTGTACCCATTACCATGAACCAGAATGTGCCGTGGTAACTGCGGTTGAAAATGAATTAATAAACTATGATAGGTATCGGAGTTATTTAAATATTTTAGAAACAATTGAAGACGACATGAATTTTTAGAGCGATAAGACTTTCTGCTTCATCCTCTCAATAAATTCATTTACAACTTCATCGGGAACGCCATCCTGGTGATTTGATTTTAACCGCATATCGCATTGATCATTTATGTAATCAATTAATACAAATTTATGATCTTTTGTAAGAGCGATTTCGGTCGAGAAATAATCAAGTTGTGTTATTCTTGCCAAACGTTTTGTAATCCGGTAAAGAGGCAAAAGATTGTACTTTGCCATTTCATTTTTTGAAACCTTGTGATAGATATGAGTATGGTCATCCCACCATGTTGGAATAACTCGATCGAATGCCCAGATCACTCGAAACCAAGCACGGCGCCCTTGAAGTTTACCAGGATATATTTTTTCTTGAATCAAATATTTTTCGAGTTGATTTTTTTTTCTTTCATCTCTAATCTGATTAAGAGAAACAGCACTTTTGATTACGCCTTCACCGCCTCCCGACATCAACGAAGGTTTAATAATAAAAGGAAGTCCAAGTTCCATTAATTGATTATCATCCAGCCGAATATTTTTGTGAAAGTTAAAAGCCGGAAGAAGAAAAGTTTTTGGAAGCCGGAATTGTTTTTTGACAAGTTTCTTGTGCATTAATACTTTGTCTACAGATTTCTTAGTCTTATTGTGAGGATTGATTATGTAGCTTTTTTTTCTGGCTAGAAGTTTTGCGATCGGAAGAAATTCGGGATCTTCATCCGATGCACGGTCAAGGTAAGATCTGAAGTAAATCCTTTTTCCTTTCAGAGAACGAATCACTTCATTAACATTGAATCTATTAATTACAAATGTATGAAGTCCCTCCGTCTGAAAATTGTGTTCGATCAATTCAACAAATTCTTTATCATACTTCCATTTATACGCTATCGCTAGATCAAAAATTTGCATTAATGCCGTAATTTTTTTTACAAAGATAATTAAATGAACAAGACGCATCAATCTTTACCCTTGTTAATCAAAGCACTAAAAACTATTTTTTGTGTCAAATTAACGGGTGTTATGAATAAAAAGATTGCAATAATTGTCATTACCCTTTTGTTCTCTTCGTGTACTTCAGAAGTGATTAAGGAAAGTTCCTCAACTGGAAACACAACCAAAATTAACAAAAGAGAAGCGGAATCTATTTTTATTGACGGTTCAATTTCGGAAATGAAGGGGCAGTTCAACGAAGCCGTTATACAGTATCTGGAAGCGTTAAAATATGATCCCCAGCCGGGAATTTATTATTCAATTGCAAAAAATTATTTTCGATTAAATAAATTGGCTTCAGCCCTTCAATATTCGAGGAACGCAATTAAAAAAGATTCCAGCAATATTGAATTTTTAACACTTCACGCATCGATTTATACTGCTTCACATATGGATGATTCTGCTGCGGCAGTTTATCAAAGAATTATTCGGCTCGATACCACAAATGTAACTGCCTATTATTATTTAGCGCAGATTAGCGAACCAAGACAACCGAGCATTGCGCTTTCTTATTACAAAAAGATAATCGATTTGATAGGGCCGGAATGGAATGCCTTGATAAAAATTGCCGACATTAATGAAAGAATGGGAAATATTGACGAAACGATTAAAACAGTTGAAGAACTGATAAAAATGAATCCATCAGAACTTCATTTGAAAAAACTTTTAATTGAATCTTATATCAAAACAAAGCAATATGATAAAGCCGCAGCTATTATTGCTGAAACGCAAATCAGTTATCCCGATGATCTTAATTTGATCGAGATGAAAGGAAATATTTTTATTCAACAAGGGCTTTGGAAAGATGCTTCAATTGAATTTATGAAACTGGTTAAGAGCCCGGAAATTAATATAGAAGCAAAACTTAAAATTGGTACATCATTTTACCTGCAAGCAGAAAAAGATTCAGTTAATTATAAATATGCAGAAGAAATATTTCAAATTATTAACCGCGATACCTCGGATTGGCAAGCAAATGCATATCTCGGCGAAATCGAGATCCGGAACAAAAATGATTCATTAGCTGTTGGGTATTTAAAAACCGCAGTTAATCTTGCCGAGTGGAATTCGCAGATTTGGATTCGTCTTGGCGGTCTTTTATTCGATTCAAAGAGATATAAGGAAGCAATTCAATATATGAGTAAAGCTTCGGAAAAATTTCCAAATGATTTTCCGATCAATTTGATCTACGGTCTTTCGCTTTCTGCAGACAACGACCATCAAAGAGCAAAAGAAGCATTGCAAAGAGCTCTCAACATTAATCCGGATGATGTAACGGCTCTTTCCGCTCTCGGATATACTTTGAACCAATTAAAAGATGATGATGAAGCGTTAATTTCTCTGAACAAGGCGCTGTCGTTTGAACCGGCTAACCTTCAAGTCATCAGCGTTATTGCTATGATCCATGAATCAAGAAAAAATTATGCTGTGTCAGACTCTCTTTATAAAGAAGCAGTCAAGATAGATTCTTCCAATGTCCTTATTCTAAATAATTATGCTTACTCTCTTGCAGAAAGAGGAATCAATCTGCAACAAGCATTGTCAATGTCTAAAAAAGCAATTGAAAAAGAACCGAAGAACTCATCATATCTCGATACAATAGGATGGATCTATTTCCGGCTTGGAGAATATAAAAAAGCGAAAACCAATATTGAGGAAGCCGCAAAGATCGAAGATAAAAATGCAACGTTAATCGATCACCTTGGCGATGTTTATTTTAAACTTGGCAACAAAATAAAAGCTTTAGAATTTTGGAAAAAAGCTTTCGAGCTTGATTCAACTAAAAGTGAGATAAAGAAAAAAATTGAAAAAGGAAGCCTGTGAAAAATAGAAATATTGCGCTTTTTGTCTTAACCATTTGTTCAATTTTGTATATGGATGGATGCACGCCTTCAAAACCAATTATGCAGGAGCGGACTATCTCACCCGATAGATTAATTAAACGCCTTGAAGCAAACAGAAGAAAGATCAAAAACTTTTCCGGAACGGGAACGATCAGCATTAAAACTTCAGATCTTGATACGAAAAGCAATTTCACTATTGAAATCAAAAAACCGGATTCTGTAAAAGTCTCTTTCTATGGACCATTCGGGATCGATCTGGCTTCTGCTCTTTTAACTCAAGAAGATTTTTTGTTTTATGATGTTATAAATAACACAGTTTATAAAGGAAAACAAAGACCCGGGATAATGAAAGAAATTCTTAAAATAAATATTTTATATAATGATTTGATAGATCTTGCAACTGGTTCAATAAATTTAACCGATAAGCTGCAGCGCGAACCAAATTCATCGGAATCGGCGGATGATTTATTAAAACTCACCTATGCAGATTCGGCCAACGGAAGAACGAATTCATACCTAATACAGAATGATGAATTGGAGATCAGGCAGTACTTTCAAAATAATCTGAAAGGTAAAAATTTACTCGACACAAAATTTTCCAACTTCAGAAAATATGATGAGATCCCGATTCCGGGAGAAATTAATTTTAACGATTTTACAAATAATCAGAAGATTAAAATTGAATACAGGAAAGTAGAGATAAATGGTGAAATCGGGAATTTAAAATTAGAACTTCCAAGCGATGCAAAAATCATTGAGTGGTAAATATTTTATTATATGTTTTTTCATTGCTGTTACCTTCCTCCAAGGTCAGACAAAAGATACTATACGCTTGAAAAATCAAGAGTTGGATAGAATTAAAAAAGAAATCTCAACTCTCGAAAAAGAACTTCAATCCAAAACCAAAAAAGAAAGAGAATCTTTAAAAGCGCTTGAGAATATAAATCAGCAAAATCTTTTATTGAATAAACTTGTCAACGACCTTCACACAGAAGAAAAACAGAAAGAGGAAGCAATTAGTCAAATTGAGACTGAGATAGCCAAAGTTGAAAGCAGGACCGATGAGCTGAAAGAGAAATATGCACGCTATATAGTATGGCTATATAAGAACCGGGGACTCTCCATCTGGCGTTTTATCTTTGATGCAGAATCATTTAATCAGGTTATTAACCGTTACAGGTACTTGCGATATATTTCCAACCAGAACAAAATAACTTTAGACCAGCTTGATTCCAGTAAAATAGAATTGAGCTCGCTTAAAGCTGATTTGGAAGGTGAAAAGAGAGAAAAAGAAAATTTAGCAAAACAAAAAATGAATGAGCAGCAAAATTTAAAACAGAAGGAATCCGAGAAAAAGGAACTGCTTACCGTTTTGAAGAAAGATCAAAAAATTATTACTCAAGAAATTGCATCAAAGAGAATGGCGGAAATCACAATCAAAAATATGATTGCAAAATTAATTGAGGTTGACCGCGAACGAAGAGCTAAAATGCACGAGCAAAAAGCAACCGATAAAAAAAGTTTAGCTTACAAAAAAAATATTCAAATGTTCGATTACAGCGGGTTCGAAAATTTTGCGGAGTTGAGGGGTAAACTTGGCTGGCCTATACATGAGGGTAAGATCGTCCGCATGTTTGGTGAAAACAAAAATGAACGTCTTAAAACTGTTACATTAAATTATGGAATTGATATTGCAGTCAAAGGTGACGATAAAGTTCTTTCGGTTGCCGAGGGAATTGTTTCCGCAATTGATTGGCTTCCAGGTTATGGCAGCATATTAATTATTACACACCGCGACGATTTCCGGACCGTGTACGGTCATATTTCCGATATCTCAGTTAAGGAAGGGGACAAAGTAAAGAGCGGAACGGCTATCGGAAAAGTTAACGAAAGTTTGGAAGGTAACATTCTTCACTTTGAAATTTGGAATGAACGTAACTATCAAAATCCTGAAGTTTGGCTTGCACGGGGAGGAAGATAAAGAAAGAATTTGAACTGGTTATCTTTATCTACATTCATTTATTAACAATTCTATTCAGCATAAATCTATTTACAATACAGAATGATCTTGATAGGAGTAATTGATGGTTCTTCATTACGCTGGAATTTTTCTTATTGGAATAATAGTTGGTTTTCTTGGCGGACTTTTCGGTAAAGGTGGCAGTGCCATAGCTACACCGATGCTTCATTTGATTGGAGTACCGGGATTTATTGCAGTAGCCGCTCCACTGCCGGCTACAGTGCCCGGTACTTTAATTGCTTCTGTTGAATATTGGAAATCAAATCTTCTGGATAAACAAATTGTTTTATGGAGTCTTTATTTTGGTGTGCCTGCAACAATTGTCGGCTCATATTTAACCAAATTTACCGGTGCTACACCGCTGTTGGTTTTAACCGGATTGATGGTTCTCGTGTTTGGTTTAAGTTTTCTTCTTTTTCCAAAAGAAAGAGAGAATGAACCAGTTGTAACTGCTGGAGAATTCGGTAATCGTCCACGTTTTTGGCGGCTTAGATTGATTATCGTTGCAATTAGTATCGGTTTGATTTCCGGACTCTTGGCAAACTCTGGTGGATTTTTATTGGCGCCAAGTTATGCAAGAATATTACATCTACAAATAAAAAAAGCTTTCGCATGTTCATTGGCGGTATCTGTTTTTCTAGCTCTACCCGGAACGATAGTTCATTCATATCTTGGTCATATTGATTGGATGGTAACGGGCGTCTTAGCACTCGGCTCTGTTCCTTTTTCACTCTTAGGAGCCAAAGTAGCAATTAAATCTAAGGCCAACATTTTGGAACGCTGGTACGGTTTAGCATTGACTGCCCTAGGAATATTTTTCCTGTTTAAGTTATAGTTATACTAAAATCACATCTTTGGCAGTCTCATAAACATTATCATAATTCATTTCAATGATTTTAATATTATTGGTATTACATAAATAGAATTAGCTTCCAAATATTCTCAATAAAATTTATCGGAGAGACACACAGCAATTTTTAATAGAATTATTTTTTGTAAATTCTTTTCAAGAAATATTCTTTACGGCTATCATGACTAAACTACAACATTGGCTTTACTTACTTTTTGGAATTGCGGCATTTGTGTATTTAGGTTATTCCGGCTACAGTTATTATCTCACACCCTACGAAGAAAGATTCTTCCATCCTTCACACACTATCTTAAAACCAAGCGGAATTATTGGTCATGGTTTAGGAATTATTGGTTCGCTAATGATGTTGGTGGGCGTAGTTTTATACATGTTTAGAAAGAGACTGAAATCATTTGCAAGAGTAGGGGCGATAAAAAATTGGCTTGAGTTGCATATTTTTTTATGTAGTTTGGGTCCTGTTCTGGTCTTATTCCATACCGCATTTAAGTTTGGTGGAATTGTAGCGTTAAGTTTTTGGAGTATGGTAGCGGTTGTCATTAGCGGTGTCATTGGAAGATTTATCTATGTTCAGATTCCCCGTTCAATAAGAGGAAATGAATATTCTATGGAAGAACTGAAAATGTTGAACCATTCTTTTGGTGAAAAATTGAAAAACGAATTCAACATGGATAATTCTTTATTGAAAAAGTTGGAACACTTTGCATCGTTAAAAGTTTATAAGTCCCCAAATTTATTCTCAATCATTCCTCTCACAATCAAAGATCACATGGCAAATAAGAAGATCCTAAATGAATTGAAGACTCATTTGAGAAGCGAGAAGATATCAGAAAAATCTATTAATCAAATAGTTGCAATCAGTAAATCAAAATTGATACTTTCACGTAAAATTAGTTTGCTCAATTCTGTACAAGAAATGTTCCGTTATTGGCATATAATTCATCTTCCGTTTGCAATTGTAATGCTTCTGATTATGGTTCTTCATGTTGGAATTACAGTAGCGTTCGGTTACAGCTGGATATTTTAACAGGTATCTTTTGATGGAAGTATTGATAGAAAATATTATTACTTACTCTGTGGTTGTGATATTGATTGTTATACTGATCTACTTCCAGTTAAGAAAAAGTAAGAATCAATCTAGAACGGTTAAGGATAAGATTGAGAGAGCCAAACAACTTGGATTTCACGAACCGGTATCTCTTCATCCGGTTGTAAATTTGGATGTTTGTCTTGGCAGTGCTGCTTGCGTTGCTGCTTGTCCGGAAAAAGATATACTTGGATTGATTGATGGAAAGGCCGCGACAATTAACGCTTCCAGATGCGTTGGACATGGTGCATGTTTTCATTCATGTCCGGTTGGTGCTATTTCTCTGGTAATCGGAACTGAAAAAAGAGGTGTCGATCTTCCTCATGTAAGCCATGAATTCGAAACGAATGTAAAAGGAATTTTTATTGCCGGAGAACTTGGCGGAATGGGTTTAATTAAAAATGCTGTAACACAAGGCAAGCAAGCAGTTGATAATATTGCTAAAAATTTATCGCGCGTTCCGAAATCTGAATATGACATTGTAATTGTTGGCGCAGGCCCGGCTGGAATTTCGGCATCTCTGGCGGCTAAAGAAAAAGAACTGAGATCAATTACGATTGAACAAGATAGTCTAGGCGGGACAGTCTATTCGTTCCCGAGAAAGAAAATAATTATGACTGCGCCAATGCATCTTCCTTTGTATGGAAAAGTCAAATACACAGAGATAACAAAAACGGAATTATTAGAACTCTGGAATGAAGTATTAACGAAGAATAATATTTCAATTCAAGAGAATGAAAGAGTTCTATCTATTGAAAAGCATGAAGATCATTTTGTTGTTCAAACGAATAAAAGGACAGTTGCAGCAAACGCGGTCCTATTGACAATTGGACGCCGCGGTACTCCAAGAAAGTTGGGTGTTGAAGGGGAAGGATTGGAAAAAGTATCATACAGACTTATTGAGCCGGAATTGATAAGCATTCAAAATGTTTTGGTTGTTGGTGGCGGAGATTCTGCAATCGAAGCCGCACTTGCATTGTTGGAAGGAAATAATAAAATTACAATATCGTATAGAGGTGATTCATTTTCTAGACTTAAGCCGAAGAATTTTGAGAATATTAAAAACGCTGTGGATGAAAGAAAAATTGACATCATATTTAAATCCAATGTAACGTCTATTTCCGAGAAAGCAGTTAAAATAATGTTTGAAAAAGATGGTATTACTTTAGAAAAAGAAATCAAAAATGATTTAGTATTCATTCTGGCTGGCGGAGAACTTCCTAATGAGTTTCTAACTAAAGCCGGAATCAGGATCACCAAAAAATACGGAGAGGCGGTATTAAAACATCAAGACTAACATTTATAATATTATTCTTGGTAACTCTGTACTCAAAGTTATTGGGACAGATTTCTCCCGGAGATTTGTCTGCTCTTCATTCTCATTTAGAGGGAATGAGCAATTGCACAAAATGCCATAATATTGGAAGTCAGGTGCGCAATAATGAATGCCTGGCTTGCCATTCAGAAATATCTCAACTGCAAAAAGAAAATAAGGGATTCCATTCAAGCTCTGACGTAAGAAATAAAAATTGCGTTCTATGCCATAGTGAACATCACGGAAGAAATTTTAGAATTGTTAATATCAATCCCAAGACGTTTGATCATTCCAAAACATCGTTTCAACTTACAGGTAAGCATGGTAAAATAGATTGTTTCGATTGTCATAAGCCGGATTTTATGGCGGACGCGAAATACAAGAAACACAAGGGAACATTTTTAGGATTAAAGACTTCATGTAACTCTTGCCACCAAGATTCTCATCAAGGAAGTTTGGGAAACAGCTGTCAGAATTGTCATGGAACAGATGCTTTCCGTCCGGCACCAAAATTTAATCATAGTTCTACAAAGTATGATTTAACAGGCGCGCATCAAAAAGTTGAGTGTATCAAATGCCATTCAATCGAAACTAAAAATGGGAAAAATTTCCAGCGGTTCAATGGAATCGAATTTTCTTCATGCGCTTCATGCCACAAGGATTTTCATAAAGGCAAGTTTGGAGATAAGTGCGCAACCTGTCACGTTACAGAATCATTTCATGTTATTAAGAATTTGGGAAGCTTCGATCATGGAAAAACAAATTATCCTTTGCTGGGGAAACACACTTCAGTTGATTGTAAGGCATGTCATAAAAACGGTTTAAACACCAAGCCAAAATTTGAAAAATGTATTGACTGCCATTCAGATTATCACAAAGGAGAGTTCACTAAGAATGGATATCAAACTGATTGCAGTTCATGTCATTCGCTTGATGGATTTAATTTTACATCTTATACAATTGAGCGTCACTTAAAGAGTAGTTTTATTCTGAATGGTGCTCATTTAGCCATACCTTGCCAAAGCTGCCACAAAAAAAATGAAAAATGGAATTTCAAAATCGAGAGACGAGATTGCATTGATTGCCACAAAGATGTTCATGGCGGGTCGGTTCCGGTTAAATATACCGGAGAAAAAAGTTGTACGGCATGTCACACAACAGAAAAATGGAATGAAGTAAATTTTGACCATAACAAAACAAATTTTGTTTTATTGGGTGTTCACCAAAAACAAAGTTGTACTAAATGTCACACGAGTAATAAAAGTATTAATAGCGTTAATATTTATTTTACAAAAAAATCAGAATGCGTTGAATGTCATAAGGACATTCATGCAGGACAGTTCACAAAAAATGGTATTGTTTTATGCCAGAGTTGTCACCAATTTAATAATTGGAAGCCGGAACTCTTTGATCATAACAATACATTATTTCCATTAAGCGGAGCGCATTCTAAAGTAGATTGTTACAAATGTCACAAACAAGTAGTTGATGAGAAAGGAAAATACATCAAGTACAAATTTGGTGAGGTAAAATGCGCTCTCTGTCATTAGCAATTTTAATTTTATTATCACTTTCTGTATGTAACGGGCAATCTCCGCACGGGAAAAATTTTAAACGTGATTGCCAAGACTGTCATAAAGTTGACGGATGGACTGTAAATCCTGCCAAAATTCTTTTTCGTCACAGCGAAACCGGATTTGAATTAAAAGGGCAGCATCAAATTGTTAAGTGTACTGCTTGCCATGAAAGTCTTGTCTTCAGTGATAAAAAAGGGAAGGACAATTGCTCTGATTGCCATACGGATATTCATGAGAATACTGTTGGTAAGAATTGCGTTCGTTGTCATGATTCAAGAACTTGGATTATAGAAAACATAATTGATCTACACCGGATGGGGAAATTTCCATTGCTTGGTAATCATGCTAAAGCCGATTGTCAGCAATGTCATAGATTAGCTTCCAGTTTGAAGTTTGAACCACTTGGTATTAGATGTTACGATTGCCACGCTGCGACATATGCTGCGACAAAAAACCCGAGTCATATAAAAGCAAATTATTCTACTGACTGTCAGCAGTGTCATAATTTTACTTCATTCAGCTGGTCTGCAACTTCAGTTACGCATGATTTCTTTCCGCTTACCGGCGCTCATAACATAGCAAATTGTTTCACTTGCCATTCTCAAGGAAGTTACAAAGGTTTATCGCAAGATTGTTACACTTGCCATCAGACAAATTATGAATTTGTTCCTTCGCCAAATCATATGAAGTTAAATTTCTCAAAAGACTGCAAGCAATGTCACACAATAAGTGCAGGTTCTTGGAAACCGGCTTCTTTTGTTAATCATGATCTTGTTTATCCATTGTTAGGAGCTCATAACTTAATTAGAAATGATTGCATGAAGTGTCACTCTATGGGCTATAATCAAACCGCGAGACAATGTGTAAGCTGTCATCAGCAGAATTATGATGCTACAGTAAATCCAAATCATAAATCGGCACAATTCTCAACTGACTGTACAACTTGTCATTCACAAACTGGATGGAAGCCGTCAACTTTTGATCATGACAATAAATATTTTCCGATCTATTCCGGAAATCATGGCGGCAAATGGAATACTTGTTCTGACTGCCATACGAACCAATCTAATTTCAAAGTGTTTGAATGCATTAATTGCCATGAACACGCAAAAACAGATATGGATTCTAAGCACAGTGGTGTTAATGGATATGCTTATCAAAGTAATGTTTGTTATACATGCCACCCAAGAGGATCCAAAGACGGTGGAATAAATCATTCACTAACAAATTTCCCGTTGATTGGCGCGCATACAACTGTAGCATGTTCACAATGTCATCAAACAAGTTATGCCGGAACTCCTACTCAATGCGTTTCGTGTCATCTGAATAATTTCGCATCTGCACCAAACCATAGTGCGCAAAATTATCCGCAAGATTGTAAACAGTGCCATTCTCCTGCGAACTGGAAACAAATTAGTTTTAATCATACGTCAACTAACTTTCTGCTTTTAGGCGCTCACGCAACAGTTAATTGTAGTTCATGTCATACTACTAAGTTAGCAGGAACATCTAAGTTGTGTTATTCATGTCATCAATCAAAATATACGTCAGCGCCAAATCACGTTTCTCAAGGATATCCGCAAACTTGCGAACAATGCCACAACACAACTGATTGGAAGAGCGTAACATTTAATCACGCAACAACTAAATTCCCGTTAGTCGGAAGTCATACTACCGTTCAATGTAATTCATGTCATACATCGGTCTTTGCGGGAACGCCAACACTTTGTTATTCATGTCATCAATCAAAATATACGGCGGCACCAAATCACGTTTCTCAAGGATATCCTCAAACTTGCGAACAGTGCCATAATACAACAGATTGGAAGAGCGTAACATTCAATCACGCATTAACTAAATTCCCGTTAGTAGGAAGTCATACTACGGTTCAATGTAGTTCTTGTCATGCATCTGGATTTGCAGGAACACCGACACTTTGTTATTCATGCCATCAATCAAAATATACTGCAGCACCAAATCATGTTTCGCAAGGATATCCGCAAACTTGCGAGCAATGCCACAACACAATTGACTGGAAGAGCGTAACATTTAATCACGCTACAACAAAGTTTCCTTTGACAGGTTCACATGTATCTGTAACATGCATTAGCTGTCACTCCAATGGTTATGTTGGAACTTCAACTGATTGTTATTCGTGCCATCAAGCAAAATTTATTTCTGCGCCCGATCATGTTTCGAAATCTTACCCAACAGACTGCAAAGCTTGCCATACTACTACATCATGGCAAGGAGCAACATTTGATCATGCGACGACTGCTTTCCCATTAACCGGTGCGCACACTTCAGTAAACTGTAATAATTGTCATACAACAACATTGAAAGGAACATCCACTGTTTGTTCGAGCTGTCACACAACAAATTTTCAAAGTACTACTAATCCAAATCATGCAGCTATTAATATTCCTACTACATGCGAACAATGCCATACAACGAATGCAGGATGGAAACCAGCAACATTTCCTATTCATAATAATTACTATCAAATTCTTGGAGCGCATTTGCAAATTGCAAACCAATGTTCGAACTGTCATGCGGGTAATTATAATACTAAACACCCGCAGTGTGTAAGCTGCCATTTAACGGATTACAATAGCGTGACTAATCCAAA
The DNA here is from genome assembly GCA_026390795.1 of Ignavibacteriales bacterium. Taxonomy (NCBI): domain Bacteria; kingdom Pseudomonadati; phylum Ignavibacteriota; class Ignavibacteria; order Ignavibacteriales; species Ignavibacteriales bacterium. The sequence continues at coordinate 166,547 of JAPLFG010000005.1, read as the reverse complement.
TCATGCGACGGCTAAGTTTCCACTTACTTGTGAGCAATGCCATACACAAAATGCTTGGAAGCCTTCAACATTTAATCATGATGGACAGTATTTCCCAATCTATTCCGGTGAGCATAGAGGTAAGTGGACTCTATGCACCGATTGCCATACAAACCAAACAAACTATAAAGTGTTTGAGTGTATTAATTGTCATGAGCATAGTCAATCATCAATGAACTCAAAGCATAGCGGTGTGAATAATTATGTTTATCTATCAACGGCTTGTTACAACTGTCATCCAACTGGAAAGAATTAACAAATGAATAAAAGTTTTCTTATCCTTATACTGATTAGCGCTTTTCTTCTAAACGCACAGAATATTAGTGTAGATGAGAAGACCGGCCGGATTTCATTCGTGACTTCGCAAAATATTTATGTCCGGTTTGAAAGTACTAATGGAATAAATAAGAACGATACTTTATATCTGTCCGTAAGCGGTATATTAAAACCTGCAATCGTTGTTCAGTTTATCTCGTCAAACTCTTGTTCCGGTGTTGCTCTATCTAGTTACAAACTCAAAATTAATGAAGAAGTAAAAGCATTTATAAAAAAGAGCCCATTACTAAACAATGAAAAGAATAGAGAAATAATAAAGAGTCCATCAGAAGAAGTTTCAGTAACTCCTATTATTGGATCGATTAAAAGCTCTTCCAAATTCTTCAAGCGTACTAATGGGAATATTTCAATATCATCATATACTAATAAATCTAACGGGCCAAGCTCGCCGGATTTTCAATATTGGCGGATGAACCTTTCATTTAATGCCGATACGATTGCTGAGTCTCCAATCTTTTTTTCTTCTTACGTTAACTTTTCTTACCGCGCAGATAAATGGAACGAAGTTAAAAGTAATTTAGGGAATGCACTGAAAATATATGACTTTGCTTTTAGATATGATTTTACTTCAACAACAAAAATTACATTGGGAAGAAAAATCAATTTCAAAACATCAAGTCTCGGAGCGATTGACGGACTTCAATTTGAGACGACAGCAAAGAAGTTTGTATTTGGAGTGATAGCAGGCTCGCATCCAAGTTTTTCTGATTATGGCTATGATCTAAAAATGTTTGAGTATGGCGGTTATATTTTCAGAAGTGATAGCCTCGGCAGTATTACAATGCAAAATACAGTAGGAGTTTTTGAACAGACTAACAATTTCAAAACAGATAGAAGATTTCTTTACTTTCAGCATTCGAATAATTTATCTCAAAGTTTAGGATTTTTTGTCTCGTCTGAGTTCGATCTTTTCAAACGAAAAATGGGAATTAACCAAAACACTTTCGATATGACGAGTCTCTTTACAATGTGTTCTTACAATCCAAGCAGCTGGATTGGACTAAGCGCTTCTTATGACGCGCGTAAAAATGTGATCTATTATGAAACGTTCAAAACATTTGCGGATAGTGTTTTGGAATCGGCCACTCGGCAAGGATTTTCAGCAAGACTCAATCTGCGCCCGCTTAATTATATCTGGGTTGGCATAAACTATGGATACCGTTTCAGTAAAGATGATCCGCGACCATCTAAAAATTATGGAGTTAATCTGAGTTATTTCCAAATGCCATTAATTTATTCATCTCTTTATATAAACTATAATAAAATTGAATCCGGTTATGTTAACGGTAATTACTATGGCGCCAGTCTTTCGAAGGATTTGTTTAATGGTGTGATGAATTTTGGCATTGGCTATAAACGAATTGATTATAAATTTCCGTCCGGCCAATTTAATTTTTTTCAGCAAATTGGAAACATCGATCTAGCGATGAGAATGTTTAATACAATGTACATATCAGCAAGCTATGAGAGTACTTTCCAAGATACAGCCACTTTTAGCAGAATATATTTTACACTTTCGAAACGATTTTAATTTCTAACCGGAAGGGAAGCGAGAATAAGAAGTGGAATTCCGAAGGATGATTTATCGTAAATTCTCTTCTAAAAATTTCTTTAGCTCATCAACCGTTTCAAATACATAATCACTATTCATTTCCAAAACTTTTTCTTTTGCGTAACTATCCCATACAACGGAAGCAATTTTAACTCCGGCGCTTCTTGCTGCAAGAATGTCAGCAGGTGCGTCTCCAATCATCAAAACTTTTTCCGGTTTCAAATTGAATTTTTTTACAAAGACATCAATTCCTTCCGGAGAAGGTTTATGATCAACAACATCATCACCGGTTACAATCATATCGAAAAGATCAATGATACCGATTTTCTGGAGAGTGATGATTGAAGAGTCTCGTCCCTTACCGGTGTAAATTGATAAAGGAATATTTTTCGATTTGATAAATTCCAAAATTTCTTTCATGCCGGGATACACATCAGCCATTAAATGATGCTTTGCCTCATAGAATTCCATATAATCTTTTCGTGCATCGTCGTAGTCATCATTCATGAATTCTTTTAAAATCACATCTTCAGTCGGTCCGAAAAGAGAAATTATCTCTTCATCGGTCACTTTTTTATTAAGATATTTTTCTGTTACATGTCGAAATGTTGCGAAGATCAGTTCATTTGTTGATGTGAGTGTGCCGTCAATGTCGAAAATTATTCCTTCAAAATTTTGCAAGTTATTACCTTATTCCAAAGATTAGAATTGTTCCGGAAGAAGTGGCAGCTAAAAATTTATTATTGCCTGCCTGTATAAATGAAATGATGCTGGTTTCGCCAAAATCGAAAATCTTCTCTTCTTTTAATTTTTTGTCCAATGCATATATGCAGCCATTATTTGTAAAATAGATTTTATCTTGGTATTCAACCGGTTGAGTTCTGGATGAATCGAAAGAAACGTCATGTTTTAGTTGTCTTATAATAGTTCCTTTTTCAGCCGAGAAAAATAAAAACCTTTTATCTTCACTCTTTGCAAAAAGATTTTTGCTGTCATTTGATAGTCCAATCGAAGTGAGGATTTTCGGCTTCTCACTTTTCCAAATCAGAGTCCCTAGTAAAAAGTCAATGCAATAAAGTTGCGAATCTTTCGAAACTGCAAAAACTTTTTTCCCGTCGCAAACAATTTTAGCTTCGGAAAAATCGGTTGTCTCTGTTTCTTTCCATCGCCAGTTTAATAAACCGTTTCTTGCATCAATACAATACAAATATCCGTCTGTGCTGGCAAAAAGTACTTTATTCTGAATAACGAGAGGTGGATAAATAATTTTTCCGCGGGAATCTTTATTCCGCCAATATTCTTGGAGCGTTTCCAGATCAATACAGTAAATTGTTCCGGGTGTGGCTCCAAAAAGTATTGCAGTTTTTGAAGTTGATTGCTTGGGCAAAAATAATTCTTTATCGCCTTCATACTGCATTTCTGTTAAATCTGTGGTAAGAGTGTCATCTAAGCCTATTGATTGGATCTGTTCTCCGTTATGAGCAATGAGAGAAACAATTTCACCATTGGCAGTTCCAATTGCGATTTGTCCGTCTGTAACTAGTGGTCCGGTTACAATCTCAGCTGAAATGTTATGCTTCCAAATCATCTTCCCGGTTGTATCATAGCAAGCTACCGTCCCCGAATTTTCACAAATGTAAATTTTATTCTCCCAAAGAACTGAACTAACAGCGTTAAGAGATTTGATTTCAATTTTTGCATAAATATCAATTGCAGTTGCGGGAGGGTTTTCATTTCCCATATCCTGCGCCATCGAATTTGTAATTGCGGTGACGATTATTATAATGATAAATATTTTTTTCATATCTGATATTTTCCTATCCAAAATTAATAAAAAGAGAGATGACTTACCCTTGTCGCTAAATTGTAATTCCGTTACTATCTGATTATATTTTTGTAGAATAAATAAAAAATCGTTTCAACATTACATCTAGGAGTCGAAGATGCTGGGAGAAAGATCTAAAATCAAAATCTTAATACCTCTCTTATTCATTAGTTTCAGTTGTATTACACTTGCTCAATCAGATCCAGGTGGTAAAAAAAATGCGGATTCTCTTTCATCTAAATTCAATATTGAGAACTGCGTCAATGAATTTTCCATGGAAAAGACTGTGAAGACAGATGCCGGTTATCAATACTGGTTTATTGATAAAAATTTTATTGATGGAAGGACTCTAAAGATGAGTGTTGTCGCACCTCATATGGCAACTCATGCGCCGCATGCTCACACTGAAGATGAATTCTTTTTTATTCTGGAAGGAAAAGCAGATGTCTATTTGAATGGTAAATGGAAATCTGTTGGACCTAATACAAGTTTCTATTGTCCCTCAAACATTGAACACGGAATACGTAACCCCGGCGATAAAGAACTGAAGTATTTAGTCATTAAAAAATATGAGAAATAACAGAACTATAATTCATTTTTATCGACATGTAAAAATCAGAGGTTGAATATGCAAATCCAAAAATTGTCTACATTATTGTTGATGCTGGTTTGTTCAACTTTAATAATCGCGCAGAATAAAATCTCTGAAAAAGAAAATGCTATACCAATCACCGGATTTTATGACAGCTCTCATCACTGGTACGACATAAATGAAGACGATAGAGTAATCTCACCAATGCCAGGGCAACAGAGATATAATCCCAGTGAAATCAGAAAGATTGCAGACAACATATTGCTCTATCAAAAAACAAATGGCGGCTGGCCAAAAAATTATGATATGCTCACGATTTTAACCGACGAGCAACGAGATGCTGTTCTAAAATCAAAAGGGGAATTGAATACAACCTTCGACAACGGTACGACTCATTCGCAAATAGATTATTTGGCAAAAGCGTTTTCAATCACAAATGATGAAAAATATAAAGAATCATGTATTCTCGGGATTGAATTTATTTTATCCGCTCAATATCCAAACGGCGGCTGGCCTCAGTTCTATCCGGACACAAGCGGATATAGAAAATATATAACATTTAATGATGGTGCGATGATTGGTATAATGGAACTACTTAAAAAATTTACCGAAGATGCGCCTCAATTTTCTTTTCTTAACAATGACCTGAGAGAAAAAGTAAAGAATGCTTTTGATAAGGGTTTAGACTGTATTTTAAAATGTCAGATTAAGGAAGGCGATAAATTATATGTCTGGTGTCAGCAGCATGATAATGTAACTCTGCTTCCGCAAAATGCACGAACATTTGAACCGGCATCAATTTGTAATGGTGAAAGTTCAGGAATAGTTCTTCTGCTGATGAGTATCAATAATCCGGATGAAAAAATAATAAATTCAATTCAGAGTGCTGTTGAATGGTTTAAAGATTCTAAAATTTTTGGATTTAGGGTAAAAGAAATTCCGGCTCCTAGAGTTGAATATAAATATCGTACTACAAGTTCAGATAAAGTGATTGAAAAAGATCCGCTTGCGCCTCCAATTTGGGCACGTTATTATGAATTACGAATTCATAGGCCATTGTTCTGTAACCGCGATGGGAAACCCGTTTATTCATTAGCCGAAGTCGATAGGGAGCGAAGGATCGGTTATGGATGGTATATATATTCTCCGCAAGACGTTTTAAACAAATATTCCGAGTGGCAGAAAAAATGGGCACTTGCTAAGAACGTTCTCGAATAGCAAAATCTATTTTTGATCATTTGTTCTTTCATATACAGAATTATTATACCATCATCATTTTTTATATATTTGCGCACTAAAAATTGAGAAACATGATACACATCCGCAATTTCTGCATAATTGCTCATATAGATCACGGTAAGTCTACAATCGCCGATTGTCTTCTAGAAACAACGCACACAATTTCCAAGCGTGAGGCAAAGGATCAGCTGTTAGATAGTCTTGACCTGGAACGCGAACGTGGAATTACAATAAAATCTCATGCAATACAGATGAAATATATTGCAAAGGATAGCTTTGAATACACTCTGAATTTGATTGATACTCCCGGACATGTTGATTTTTCTTATGAAGTATCCCGCTCGCTTGCCGCATGTGAAGGTGCTATTCTGGTTGTTGATGCTGCACAAGGTGTTGAAGCACAAACTATCAGTAATCTTTATATGGCAATTGATGCCGGCCTGGAAATTATTCCGGTTATAAACAAGATCGATTTGCCAAGCGCAATGATTGATGTTGTCCAAAAGCAAATTATAGATTTGATAGGATGCAAAAACGAAGATATAATTTTAGTAAGCGCCAAGGAACGAATCGGTATCGAAGAGATGTTGGAAGCGATTGTTCATCGGATCGCTCCGCCTACAGGAGACGAAAACGCACCGCTTCAAGCACTCGTTTTCGATTCAATTTTTGATTCTTACCGAGGTGCTGTTGCTTACGTTCGTCTTTTCAATGGCGTTATAAAAGAAAAAGATGAAATAAAATTTTTTGTTAATGATAAAAAATATCTTGCAGAGGAAGTTGGCACTTTACGTCTTGGAAGAATTCGAACTGGTGAACTTAGAGCCGGTAATGTTGGATATCTAATACCCGGCGTGAAAGACGTTCACGATGCTAAAGTTGGTGATACCGTTACACATCTCCGTAATGGTGCAGAAAAAGCACTTCCCGGTTATAAAGAAATTAAACCGATGGTTTTCAGCGGTCTCTATCCAACAAGTTCCGATGATTACGAAAACCTACGAGAAGCATTAGAAAAATTCCGTCTCAACGATTCAGCTTTAAGCTATTCTCCTGAAACATCTGCAGCTCTCGGTTTTGGTTTCCGGTGCGGATTTCTCGGCATGCTTCATATGGAGATAGTTCAGGAAAGACTTGAACGTGAATATGATCAGTCAATCGTTACAACTCTTCCTAACGTTGAATACTGGGTTTACAAGAAAAATGGAGATAAAGTAATTGTTGATAATCCCTCTGATATGCCTGCCGTGGGAGATATTGAACACGTTGAAGAACCATATGTAAAAGCACAAATAGTTACCCCTAGCGAATATGTTGGGAACTTAATGCAGCTTGCGATTGAAAAAAGGGGTGTATATAAGAACACAACGTACATTGATCCGACTCGTGCCGATATTGAATTTGAGTTTCCGCTTGCAGAAATTATTTTTGATTTTTATGATAAATTGAAATCGATCTCGCGCGGTTATGCTTCATTCGATTATGAATTTACCGGTTACCGTGAATCGGATTTAGTTAAGATCGATATTTTATTGAACGGTGAAAAAGTTGACGCACTTTCGATTATTTGCCATGAAAAGAAATCTTTTGTGTGGGGACAGAAAGTATGTACAAAACTGAAAGAATTGATTCCGCGGCAAATGTTTGAGATTGCAATTCAAGCGGCTATCGGTTCTAAAGTTGTTTCCCGGACAACTGTGAAAGCGATGCGTAAAAATGTATTGGCAAAATGTTACGGCGGTGATATTACAAGAAAAAGAAAACTTCTTGAGAAACAAAAAGAAGGAAAGAAGCGGATGAAGCAAGTTGGCAACGTTGAAATTCCGCAAGAAGCATTCTTAGCAGTATTACAAATTGATGATTGATTCTTCATCTTGCTCATGATCTTAATCGTGTTCATGATCTTGCTCAAGAACGAGAATATGAAAATAAAATTAATAAACCAGTTCGCATAGAAATTTGAAGAAGGAAACATGGCGCTGTTAAACGAAGAAAAGAAAGAACAATCAAAAGAGAAAAAGTATCCGGTTGCGAAAACCTCAAAACAAAAATTTTGGGAGTTTTGGAAAAATTTATTATTCGCTGCTGTTGCCGCATTTCTAATCAAAACATTTTTTATAGAAACGTCGCGTGTGCCAACAGGTTCTATGGAAAAAACAATTTGGGTTGGTGACTTTCTCTTTGTTAATAAATTTGTATATGGTGCGTCATCGCCAAGAAATATTCCATTCACAAATATTTCTCTTCCATATTTTCAAATGCCCGCTCTTCGTGAACCAAAACGGGGAGATATTGTTGTTTTTGAATTTCCCGGTTCTAAAGATGAATTAATTCCACCCGATATTAGTAACTATGTTAAAAGATGCATCGGAGTACCCGGCGATACAATTGAAATTGTTGACAAAGTTGTTTTCGTGAACGGAAAGGAAGCGCCGCGCGCACCGCAAATTCAATATGCAAATAATTATGTTACTCCAAAGGGAATTGGTAATGAAGGAATATTTCCTAAAGGAAGTAATTACAACGAAGATAATTATGGTCCGCTTGTCGTTCCGAAAAAAGGAGATGTAATTAAACTAACAATTGAAAACATTGAACAATGGCGCACAATTATTGACCGTGAATTTGGAATGCGTGTTGTTACTGTCGATGGCAACAAAATTATGATTGAAGGCAAACCTGTTGATTCATATACATTAAAGCAAGATTATTATTTCATGATGGGAGATAACCGTGACGATAGTTTGGATAGCCGTTTCTGGGGATTTGTACGCCGGGATAAAGTTGTCGGCGAGGCACTTATGATCTATTGGTCATGGGATCCGAGTATTCCATTCTCTGATTTCTTTAACTTGTTAAGTACAGTTAGGTTAGGAAGAATTGCAAAATTAGTCCATTGAGTTTTTGCAAATAAATCTTTAAATCGAAGTGCGAATAGGGAAAAATTATTTCTCAATTCGCACTTTTTTATTTGGTACATTGTTAAATAGAAAAATTCATTTGTCTAAGAGGATTAAATGAGAAAAATCGTCTTTTTGCTAATTCTTATATCTGCTTCATTCATTTCAGCACAAACAAAATATCTGATCTATTTCAAAGATAAAGGTGTATCAGAGGCAAGAGTACTTCAGAAATCTTCCGCCTTATTTAAAATGGCAGAGAAAGAACTCTCACCTAAAGCTATTGAAAGAAGAAAGCAGGTTATGGGTGAGGATAATTATATAACGTATGAAGATATACCCCTCAACGAAGATTATACTACTCAAATTGAGCAGCAAGGAATTAAAATTGTGAACAAATTAAAATGGTTCAATGCGGTGAGCAGTTACTTAACTGATGCTCAAATAAATCAATTGGAAAAATTATCATGTATTACGAAAATTGAAAGAGTTCGGGTGTTCAAATCAAGAACGGATGAAAATCAATTAATCAATCAGAATAATAATGTTCAGCAATTAAATAAAATTGTTTCGACAACTTCTTTGAACTATGGACCCTCGCTGACACAAAATGCGCTCTCAGATATTCCTGTTGTGCATGATTTGGGAATTGACGGCACTGGAGTTTATGTTGGAATTCTTGATAATGGTTTCAATTGGAAAACTCCCCCCTCTTTATCATCCAGAAAAGTTTTAAGAGAATATAATTATGCCACTAATAGTAGCGATGTAAGTAATGCGAATACACATGGGACCGGAGTATTCTCTATCATGGCAGGATATGATCCCGGGCAAATCATTGGACCAGCTTATAACGCAAATTTTTTCCTTGCCAAAACCGAAATTGACAATGGAAATAACGACCTTCATATAGAGGAAGATAACTACGCCGCAGCTCTCGAAGATATGGAAAATGCAGGTGTTGATATCACCAGTAGTTCTCTTGGATATAGTACTTTTGATCCTAACCAAGCATCATATACTTATGCTGATATGAATGGTCATACTACTATTGTCGCACAGGCAGTTAACATTGCATTTGCTAAGGGTGTCTCAACATTTACTGCTGCTGGAAATGAGGGTAACTATTGGGGAGTTAATCAAGGCGGGATTGTTTCTCCGGGCGACGCTCCTAATATAATTACTGTTGGGGCTGTTGATCATTCTAATTTAATGGCTGGTTTTAGCAGCCGTGGTCCAACGTCGGATGGCAGAACTAAACCTGAAGTCGTTGCAATGGGTGTTGATGTGTATCATGTTATTTCTGGAAGTTCATATGGTTATGGCGATGGAACTTCTTATGCGACTCCAATAACGGCAGGTATTGCTGCCTTATTAAAATCAGCCTGGCCACATTTAACTAATGTGCAAATGAGAAAAATCTTTTTTGAATCGGGCGACAACACAGCTAATCCTAACAACGATAGGGGTTGGGGATTGATTTCAGCTAAGAAAGCAATTTCTTATCCAAATCTAAGTGCAGTTAATAATGTTTACAATGTACTCAATAAAATTTTTATAAATGCTGATGGTGTGAATTCTTCAACAGTAAGATTAAATTACAGTATTAATGGAAGTTCTTATCAATCAGTTCCAATGAATCAAGTTACTTTCAATAATACTCTTAAATTCAATTACACAATTCCTGGGTCTACCAACGGCGCTTCTGTAGAATTTTATTTTACTTATCAAACAAGTTCTGGCGGATCTGTAAGTGAACCAGCTAGCGGTACATACAAATTTTCTTTCGGAAGTTATAATATTAGTAATCTGACTTCTGTAGTAAGTAAAAATGAAATTCCATCTCAGTTCAATCTTTCTCAAAATTATCCGAATCCGTTTAATCCGAGTACAATTATCAGCTATCAGCTTTCAACTATCAGCCATGTACAGTTGAAAGTTTATGATGTGTTGGGAAAAGAGGTAGCCGTTCTTGTAAACGAAGTTCAACAACCTGGAAATTATAATTCGCAATTCTCAATTGTCAATTATCAATTATCTTCCGGTGTTTATTTTTATAGATTGCAGACAGATAATTTTACATCAACAAAAAAAATGATGTTGATCAAATGAGAGATTATTGATGACAAAAATTCTTTATGAGAGACAGCAAGTTTATTTATCGTCATTAAGAAATCCACCGGATGCGCTTCTTAAAGAGATGGAAGAATTTGCACTTGAAAAAAAAATCCCGATACTTGACTGGAATTCAGCTGAGTTTCTTGAAGAACTTATTCTCATTCATCGCCCTAAAAGAGTTTTAGAGATTGGAACTGCAATTGCGTATTCATCAATCAGAATTGCAAGACATCTGCGTAAGAAAGCATTATTAGATACTATTGAGAAAAGCAAAGATAATATTACACTTGCAACAGAATTTATTAAACGCGCCAAACTTAATTCATCAATAAATATTCTTGAAGGCGACGCATTAGAAATAATGCCGTCACTCGAAAAAAAATATGATCTGATCTTTCTGGATGCCGATAAACAAGATTATGAAAAACTTTTTTATTATTCATTAATGTTGCTAAAGAAACATGGAATTTTATTTGTTGATAATCTTCTCTGGCATGGTTATCCGGCAGCGAGATCTGTTCCCGCTTCTTATAGCAGATCAACAAAATTTATACGTGAGTTTAATAAATTGTTTGCTAACCAAACGTCTTTAAAAACTACAATCCTTCCTATTGGCGACGGGATTGGTCTTGGAGTAAAAGTTTAGAGATGAACCTAGAATTAACTACAGAAAATATTATGCTAAAAGTTGATGAACTTGCAGAAAATCATCTTCACAACCGTGAAGATCTCGAATTGATTATAGATACTTCAATTAAACAAAATAAAATTTCTCTTCTAAAAGAATTATCCTTTCAAGCAAAATTTTCAAATGGACTTCTTAGAGTCGTGCAGAAAAAAGACACTGCAATTGATGAACCATATTTTTTAAAAGCAGTGGAAGAATATAAAAACAGTATTGAAAAAGTTAGAATAATTCTGGAAGAACTTTTGAGTAATGGATCTGAGTTCATAAGATCTGTTCTTTCAGAAAAATATCTTCAGTTAAATCAGATCAGCCTCACGAATCTTAATATTTTATGCTCGGACTTGAGTTATCTCAAACTTTTTTTTAATGATTTGAAGAACTTCAAAAGTTAGTTTTCTTTTAAAATAAAAAAAGGATTTAAAGCGAAATGCCTTAAATCCTTTTTCTTCAGAATGATTTTATTGTCTCGGTTTCTTCAAAGTCTCTGCGTATTTTTCCGCAACTTCTTGAACCGATTTACTTGAAATAAGACTATAAATTTTATTCCTCAATTCAGCCCATTCATCATGTAAAGGACAAGGATATTCATCAGAACATTCTTTCAATCCGGTAACACATTTTAAATTAATAACAGGACCTTCAACTCTTTCCACTATTTCAAGAATTGAACTTTTTTTAGCAAGTTCGGTAATTTTGAAACCGCCGCCTCTTCCCTTGAATGAATCAACATATCCGTATTTGGCCATCCTTTGTAAAATTTTTGCAAGGTAATGAGCGGGGATGTCTTCATTTTTTGCAATCTCAGAAGACATAATTAGATTTTCTTTCGTTTGTCGAGCTAAGAATAAAATTGCTCTTATTGCATATTCTCCCGTTTTGGTGTAAATCATTTATGCCTCAGCATTTTATTGATATTATTTTTTCCTTTTAAAGGACTATAGGGTGCTTCTTATCCTAAAATCAAATTAAGTAAATAAGGGCTCTTTGTCAAGATATGCCAAATCATAAAAAAAAGCTATTTATTTTTTGTAGAAAATCTGGTCGGTTGTCTTAACGAGAATCTTACTATTCGAAGATGACGATACTTCCGAAGAAAATTTATTTATGATTGAATTTCGAATTAAGCATATTAATTTTGGATTTGGTTCAAAGAGATGATTTTGTATAATAAGTTGATATTTCGAGATTAAATGATGAATTAGGTTGGAATATTCAAACTCATATTCGATTTCGATCATTGCATGTAAGAATTTTTCTTCGGTTTTTGATGATTCTAAATTATGAATTGCGGCATCATAATAAGCTTTACCCAGAGGTCCAACACCAAGTTTTACACCGCCATAGTAGCGAATCACAATAGTTATCAAGTCTGTAAGACCAAAATGACTTTGCGCATTGAATATTCTTTTCCCGGCAGTTCCGCTCGGTTCTCCATCATCTGAATATTTGAATGTGCCGTCAACTAATTGATAAGAATAGCAGTGATGTGTCGCGTCGTAATATTTTTTCTTTAATGATGTTAAAAATGTTATCGCTTCGTCAATATTTTCTATAGGCTTTGAAATTGAGATAAAAGTGGAACCTTTCTCTTTCAATTTGAATTCACTCTCAGAGGAGATAGTTTTTACCTGTTCGGGAAGATTTGTCATAGATTTTTGATCTCATGAAAAATTGATTTTCTAATCTGCATTGTTTACAATAACATTTTAAACTACGGAAATTTATCTAATTGCAGTCTTTAAATAAAATAATAATAAAAGGTGCCCGCGAACATAATCTCAAGAACATCGATTTAGAGATTCCCCGGGATGCATTTATAGTAATTACAGGTCTTTCAGGTTCGGGAAAGTCAACTCTTGTATTCAATACAATTTATGCGGAAGGGCAGAGACGTTATATTGAATCTTTATCAGCTTATGCGCGTCAATTTCTTGGCGTGCTTGAAAAACCCGATGTTGATTTAATTGAAGGTTTAAGTCCGGCAATTTCAATTGAACAAAAATCTACGCATGGTAATCCGCGTTCAACAGTTGGCACTGTAACAGAAATTTACGATTATCTCCGTTTACTTTATGCTCGTGTTGGAAAACCACATTGCTACAATTGCGGTAGAGAAGTGGAGAAACAATCATCGGACCAAATTATTGATACGGTATTAGAAAAGTTCATAGATAAACGTGTAGTTATTTTGGCTCCGGTAATTAGAGGTAGAAAAGGGCACTACCGCGAATTGTTTGCGGAAATATTGGCGGACGGTTTTGTACGTGTACGTGTTGATGCGGAAACTCATGAATTGACCGAAACATTCAAAGTTGATCGGTACAAAGTTCATGATATTGAAATTGTTATTGACCGGATCAAAGTTGGTGAAAAATCCCGTACTAGAATTGCCGAATCAATTGATGTTGCATTGAACTATGGAAACGGAAACGTAATTATTAATGACGGAACACAAGATCATATTTACAGCCGCAATCTTGCTTGTGCTTATTGCGGAATCGGATTTCAAGAACTTGCACCAAATTCTTTTTCTTTCAATTCACCTTACGGCTCATGTCCGGATTGTGATGGACTTGGTGAGAAGAAAGAACTTGATATCAATCTTATTATTCCAGACTGGGGAAAAACAATTAATGAAGAGGGAATTGCGGCTGTAGGAAAACCGAGAACTGTTTGGTTCTTTAACCAGCTTGAAATTATTGCGCAAAAATTTGGATTTGATTACGACACCCCTCTCGAAAAATTTTCTAAAGAACAAATAGATGTATTGTTAAACGGAACAAAAGAAAAAATTCCTTTTACTTATACATACGGCGGAGGAAGAACTGTAACTTATACTCACAAGTTTAACGGTGTAATAAATTATATAAAACACTATTACGATAACACCTCCTCAAACAAAATGCGGGAGTGGGCAGAATCTTTTATGAATACAGCCACATGTTCAACATGCAACGGCGGCAGACTCAAAAAAGAATCGCTTTCGGTAACATTAAACGGTCTCAACATTTCACAATCAACATCAATATCAATTGAGAAAGCAATAAAATTCTTCTCTAATTTAAAATTGAAGCCCCGAGAAGAAATAATTGCACACCAGATTTTAAAAGAAATTAATTCCCGCTTGGAGTTTTTATTGAATGTCGGTCTGGACTATCTAACTCTTGACCGCTCGGCACGAACACTTTCCGGCGGTGAATCACAGCGGATCAGGTTAGCCACGCAAATTGGTTCTCAACTTGCCGGTGTTTTATACGTATTAGATGAACCGAGCATTGGATTGCATCAAGCGGATAATATCAAACTTATTAAATCATTAAAAGATTTACGCGATCTCGGTAATACAGTAATAGTTGTAGAGCATGACCGCGAAACTATTGAAAGCTCGGATTATATTGTTGACCTTGGACCACGCGCCGGTATTCACGGAGGCGAAGTTTGTATAGTTGGTTTTACCGATAAAATTTTGAAATCAAAAAGAGAAGAAAAATCATTAACACTCGATTATCTCAAAGATTTGAAGAAAATTGAAATACCTGAAGAAAGAAGAAAAGGGAATCATAAATTCATTGAGTTAAATGGTGCGAGCGGTAATAACCTCAAATCGGTTGATCTGAAAATTCCTCTTGGTAGTTTTACTGCAATCACCGGAGTGAGCGGTTCCGGTAAATCTTCTTTGATAAATGAAACTCTTGTAAAAATTTTGACGAAGAAAATTTATAACTCTAAAGTGACTCCACTTTCATTTAAAGAAATTAAAGGACTTGAACAAATTGATAAAGTTATAGAGATTGATCAATCGCCTATTGGCAGAACTCCGCGTTCGAATCCTGCAACTTACACAGGATTATTCACGCACATCCGGGATCTCTTTTCGCAATTGCCGGAGTCAAAAATGCGCGGTTACAAAGCAGGAAGATTCAGTTTCAATGTTTCCGGCGGCAGATGTGAAGAATGCCAGGGTGACGGACTAAAAAAAATTGAGATGAATTTCTTGCCTAATGTTTATGTATTATGCGAAGTTTGTAACGGCAAACGATATAATATGGAAACACTTGAAATTCTTTACAAGACAAAATCAATATCCGAAGTTTTAGATATGACTGTTGAAGATGCCGTAGGTTTCTTTGAAGATCTGCCGGCGCTCAATAGAAAAATAAAGGCATTAAATGATGTCGGTCTTGGTTACATCAAACTTGGGCAGCAGGCTACAACACTGTCAGGCGGTGAAGCGCAGAGAGTTAAGCTTGCAGCAGAATTGAGCAAAGTGCAAACGGGGAAAACAATTTATATTTTAGATGAACCGACAACTGGACTTCATTTTGAGGACGTTAATATTCTTCTTAACGTACTTAACAAACTAGTTGATAAAGGAAATACCGTAATTGTAATTGAACATAATCTGGATGTAATTAAAGTTGCCGACTATGTTGTAGATCTGGGACCAGGAGGCGGTGAATATGGCGGAGAAATAGTAGCGACCGGAACTCCTGAAGTTATTGCTCAAAATAAAAAAAGTTTAACGGGCAAATTTTTGAAAAAAGAATTAAACAGAAATTAGGAAATATTATGAAATCCAATGTAAATGAATTTAGAGCTTACCGGGCAGAAATGAATGACAGAATTCTCAATTCCGGATTTAGAGATTTTAATAAATTTTTTGCGCTCGATAATAAAGCATATATAGACGGTGCGCTTAATGCGAAGACTAAAGAATTAATGGGACTTTCTTCTTCTATGGTACTGCGATGCAATGATTGTATCCTTTATCATATTGACCGTGCCATTCAAGAAGGAGCAACACAGCAAGAACTGTATGAAACATTTAATGTGGCTTTAATTGTTGGCGGTTCGATTATAATTCCTCATTTACGTTATGCTGTAGAAAAGATGGATGAAATATTTGCTGAGAGAAAAATAAATGAAAAGTAAACTGATAGTACCAAACAGGATTGTTACAGTTGACCCGACCAACACAGTTCTTTATAACCATGCGGTTGAAATTGTAGATGGAAAAATTCAAAAAATTGCACCGCTTAATGAATTTAAAAAATTTGATAGAGAGATTCTTAATTACCAAAATTACACTTTGATACCTGGGTTCATCCAAACTCATATACATCTATGTCAAACTTTATTCAGAGGATTGGCAGATGATCTTGAATTGCTCGATTGGCTTCAAAAAAGAATTTTTCCTTATGAAAATTCACACACAAGAAATTCTTTGCGCGCTTCTGTCCGTCTAGGTCTAAATGATCTGATAACAGGCGGTACAACTACTTTGTTAGATATGGGCACACTGCGGCATCAAGAAATTATTTTTGAAGAATTAATCTCTTCGGGTTTACGTGCATTTGCCGGAAATTGTATGATGGATCAGAATGAACTGTATCCTTCATTTTGCGAGACGACCGATTGGAATTTAAAATCAACATATGATTGGGCAAAGTCATTTCATAATTCTAATAATGATAAAGTGAAGTTTGGATTTGCACCGCGCTTTGTTCTTTCCTGTTCCAAAGAACTATTAATTGAAACGAAAGGGATGATGAAAGATTTTCCTGGTTCACTTTTCCATACTCATTCTTCAGAAAATAAAACTGAAGTTGATACTGTTAGAAAAATGACCGGTAAAGAGAATGTTGAATATTTTGATTCGATTGGAATTCTTGATTCTCATACTGTTCTAGCTCACTGCATTCACTTGAATGATAAAGAGTTGAAAACACTCAAAAAGAATTCTGTTCGTGTCTCTCATTGTCCTTCCTCAAACCTCAAGCTCGGTTCTGGTATAGCAAACATTCCGCGTTATATTAAAGAAGGAATTTCAATCTCTTTAGGGGCTGATGGTGCACCATGCAATAACAGCTTAAGTATATTCAATGAAATGCGTAATGCAGCATTAATTCAAAAACCGATTCATGGACCAACTTCGATGGACGCCTTAACCGTATTTCGTCTTGCCACTATTGAAGGTGCTAAGGCACTGCATATAGAAAATGAAGTCGGAAGTATAGAAGTCGGCAAAAAAGCCGATCTTGTTTTACTCGATCTTGATAAGTCAGATCAACCATTACTCCTGAATAACGAAAATGTTTATTCCAGTATTGTCTATTCTGCTTCAAAAGAAAATGTGAAAGTAGTTATGACTGACGGAAATATTATTGTGTCTGATGGAAGGTGTTTGATGTATGATGAATTGGATATTGTAGCAAATGGAAAAAAGGAATTACGTCAGATACTAAGACAAACTGCAAAATGATTTTTAAGTTCTTGAAACTTCTGGTAAATATTTCTTGATGGTCATCAAGAGTTATGAAATACCAGGCGCCCCGCTTTTTTGCGGGGAAGTAATCTAAATTTATTTTGAGTCACGAAGTTTATACCGAACAAAGTGAAAGTACTCGCAAGGATAATTATTGAAATTTTTCAGATGTTTCTTTGTAACAGATGTTACGCATACTTTTTAAAACCTTTGCCACAAAGACACTAAGGCACAAAGAAATATCGAAAAACGAATAAATATCAAATTTATACTTGGTGTCTTTGTGCCTTAGAAGCAAAAAATTCACCTCTTGCGCAACATAAGTTAGTTTTAGAAAATAGTAATAATCAGCGTTCCATTTTAGAGATACTAATGAAAATAATTTTTGCTACACAGAATAAAGGCAAAGCAGATGAGGTAAAAGCCATCTTTGCGGATTCATCAATTGAAATAATTTCTCTTTATGATCTTGGAAACCACATTGATATTGAAGAACACGGAAAAACATTCCGAGAGAATGCATTCATAAAGGCGAAAGCAGTTTATGAGATCTATAGAGAACCGGTAGTTGCTGATGATTCCGGTTTATCTATTGAACAATTAAATGGAAAACCGGGTGTGTATTCTGCACGTTACAGCGGTGAGAACTGCACGTACGAAGATAACAATCTAAAAGTGATTGAAGAATTAAAAGATTTTCCGGAACCCCATATTGCAAAATTTATAAGTTGCGCGGTTTATTATGACGGGAAAATCGAGATTGAAGCGATAGGTGAATTACCTGGGCAGATCATCAGGGAACAAAGAGGTACAAACGGATTTGGATATGACCCGATTTTTATACCGGATGGTTACGAAAAAACAATTGCTGAATTAGATTTTAAATCGAAAAATGAAATCAGCCACAGAGCGCGGTCGTTCAATCAATTAAGAAAAAGGCTGATATAAAAATTTCAGAATACATTTTTCATATATAGATGTTTATATTATCATCAAAGTTTTGAAATGTAAATTCATCTCTTAAATAGAGGCAACAGCTCAATGGAATGGTTAATACTAATTCTTTGGTTATCAATAATTAATGGTGCTCTTGGAGGTCAGTACATTCTTAACTGGATGGGCAACCAAGAAAAGTTTGTTGGCAACCAGCCTGTAGGTGTTTCACCAGGTGTTATGACGTGGTGGCGTGAGATTTCAAAACTTGCCTGGGCAGTAATTGCTGTTATTGTTGAAGTAATTCGCGGAAAGAAAATGAAATATTTGTGGCCGGGTGCCATTTCCATGGTCACAATTGCGATTTGTGCCTTTACCGGAGTTATAGAAAATATTGGTTTCTTTTATTTACCAAGATATTATTCACCGCATTTATTCGCACCATATGTAAATGTTTACCTAGCACTTCTTCCATTCTTCGGGAAAGTATTATTTAACGCACCAATAAGAAAAGCGCACTGGATTGGAATTCTATTGGTAATTGCAGGCCTATCATTTCCTTATCTTCCTCGCATTCTCGGAGGAGTTGTTGATCCGAAGTCGGTTCTAGACGGATCAGCTATTGTCTGGATTATCATAATTAATTTATGTCTCTTCTCGCAGCAGATTCTAAATAACAAAACTGTTCAAACCGCATTTAAGGGAGTTGGTCCGAATGCTCTTGTAGCATGGCGCGAAGTCTGGAAGATGATGTTCATTACATCGGCATTATTCATAATTCCATTTATTGGCAATTTAATGAATGTAAATATTCCGGATAAGTTAAATGCGAACATTATGGAAACGAGAGTTTTTACGAAAATAAACAACGAACAGAAAGAATATCTTCTAAACTGTTATGTAGAAAAAGATGGTCAATTTATACTCAAGAGGGATTTGGCAGAAGTTACTCAAGAAAATGTAAAAAAGATATTTGCAACCACTGAGTATCATAGATTCTTCTCATTATTTCAAGGGACAATATTACCTAAGAACTGGTGGCCGATATTATTTGTAGTGCTCGCCGGATTGACCGGGTACATATATAGTTTTGGATTTTTCAAACTGGCACGCTTCTCTGCACATTTCTGGGTTCCGTACACAAATGTTTATCTGGCGATAATTCCATTTATAATGTTTTTATTCGGGCAAAATGTAACTATCTATCAAGTTATTGGAGCCGTTATTACAACAGCAGGTTTGATGGTAGGTGTTTCCGATTATAAAAATAATAAGATTGAGGAGATTGAGAAAAAGTATAAATAATATTCTTGTTAGTATTAGTTTTTCATTTAGAAAATTTGATGAGTAGTCTAAACTCTGCTTTACATATTCATTTAATCTCGCTATAATGATTACGGAATTATTTTTAGAAGAAGTATTCGTTATTGTAAACCTTCCCTTATTCGGCTAAGTATAAAATCAACTTCCAGTTTCTGATGAATAGAAATCTCAATCTAACGGAGGAAACTAAAATGAAAATTACATTTCTTCTTCTCGTAATTATTTTATCGACTAATTCAATAAACGCTCAAAGTGCCGTGTATTTTAGTAAAGACAATGGGGCTTGGGGAGCAGCATGGGGTCGGACAACCGAATCAGATGCCAAGGAAGCAGCATACCAGCAATGCATAAATTATGGCGGGTTGAATCCGGTACTAGTTGTATCTACCGAACAAAATGGATTTAGTGCCATTGCTATAGGGACCAATAACGAAGGTGCAAGAGTTATCGGTGTATCTTTAGCCGCGGCTGATTCGATCAATGCAAAAGATGGCGCAATGAGACAATGTCAATCTCTTGGTAATAATTGTGAAATAGTGAAAACTTGGTATGATACCAATAAAGAAGATATGTACTTTGATCAGGGATATAATAATATAAATTCCGAGAATTACAACGATGCCGTGACAAATTTTAATTATGTAATCTCGTTGAATCCAAATAACGCGTCTGCATACTACAATCGTGGTCTTGCTAAATATAAATTAATGAATTACTTAGAATCTATTGCTGATTACAACATGGCAATAGAACTTAATCCGAAGGATCCAGACTCGTACATTGGGCGTGGAAATGCAAAAGATAAAATGAAAGATTATTATGGGGCTATTGCTGATCACAGCAGAGCGATTGAATTAAATCCCTACGATGCAACAGCATATCTTAATCGCGGTCTCGATAAATATCACTTAAAAGATTATTCTGCTTCAACAATAGATTATAACAAGGCAATTGAATTGAACCCGAATTATGCTCTTGCATATTCTAACCGGGGTTTAGTAAAAACTCAATTAGAAGATTATTATGGTGCAATTTCAGATTACAACAGGGCAATAGAATTAGATGGGAATTATGAAGTTGCATATTATAATCGAGGTCTCGCTAAATATTATCTAAAGGATTACCAAGGAGCTATAGCAGACTATAACAAAACAATAGAATTGAACTCCACGGACCCGAACGTTTATATCGATCGTGGTAATGCTAAAGATGGTGCTGGAGATAAACAGGGCGCTAGTGCAGATTATAGTAAAGCAATTGAATTGAATCCAAAGAGTGCTGTGGCATATTTCAATCGTGCTCTCACTAAATATTATAGTAATGATTATACCGGAGTAATAGAGGATAATAATAAAGCCGTAGAGCTAAATCCAAATTATACTTATGCATATCTTAATCGGGGTCTTGCAAAAGATAAGTTGGGGGACTATTATGGAGCCATAGCCGATTATAGCCGGGCAATAGAAATAAAACCAGATTATGCTAATGCTTATAATAACCGCGGCTTATCTAAATATCATTTAAAAGATTACAAAGCGGCATTAGAAGATTACAATAAAGCTGTAGAATTGAAATCGGATTATTCAAATGCTTATTTCAATCGAAGTTTTTGTTATGCACAATTTGAGAAATTTAACGAGGCAATTAAAGATCTTAATAAAGTTTTAGAACTTAGCCCAAACTCTGCGGCAGCTTATAATAACATCGGATACTATTATTTATCAAATAAAAATTATAGTTCCGCCAAAAATAATTTTGAAAAATGTCTAGAACTTGATGCAGAACATTGGGATTCAATGCTGGGGCTGGCATTATTATATTTTGAGAAGAAGGATAATATTAATTCTTCGAAATTTCTAAACCTTGCTTTTAGCAAAGAATCGCGATTAAAGGAAGGTCTTGCCGGAATAAATAAATTAGAAAAAGAGGGCTGGAGTTACTCGGCAAAAGAGAAAGATCTATTTGTGAAAATGATTCAACAATTAAACAAATAATTTCTCTAAAAGAAGCCGGTTAAAATCAATAATAAATAATTAGGATGAGCCGAATGTTTGTAAATAGAAAAATTATTAGAAAGATTTTCGTAAAGAGAATTTAGAAACTTCGAATCATTTATTTTTCAGCAATGACAACTTGAGTTAACCCAAAAGTAAGTGAGTGCTTTTCTACTTTAGAAAAACCAGCTTCCTGAAAGAGCTTAACTAGGTCAATTTTTTTGTCAAACTCACCAACCGACTCCGGCAAATAAGTGTAAGCTTCATTGTCTTTAGAAACAATTCTTCCGATAAACGGAAGTACTTTGTTAAAATAAAAAAGATAAAAATTTCTAATCAGAATATTCTTTGGCAGACGGAATTCAAGAACAGTGACTTTCCCTTTTAAGGAAAGAATCTTGTAAAAGGATTTGAATGCTTGAGGGATATTGTAAAAATTACGAACTCCAAATGCTACGGTGATGTTGGAGAAGGACTCATCTTTAAATGGCAAATCCTCTGCGACTGTTTCAACAACTTTCCCATTTATCCAATCGACTTTTTTGTTGAACAAAGAGAGCATGTTGAATGAAAGATCTGCACCGAAAATTTTTTCCACACCGTTTTTTTTGGCTGTAATTGCAAAATCTCCGGTCCCGCATGCTATATCCAATAATCTTGTTTTAGGCGACATGCCGGAAAGCTGAATTGCTTTTTTGCGCCAATAGAAATCAACACCGGCGCTCAGAAAATGATTCAAGAAATCATAACGCTGCGAAATTGAATCAAATATTCTCCTTACTTGTATTTTTTTATTTGTGTCTTCCATCTTAAGTATCTTATTGTTAATTTTTCTACCGAATTGACGGGACAAATTTATGGATAAATATCTTAAAGCATTAAAACAAAATGTTTGTGCAATTTGTGCAGACTCCAATGAAAAAGGGGGCTGCTCATTAAATGAAAAAGAATCTTGTGCAGTTGAATTATTTCTTCCCCAAATTATTCAAGTGGTGCACAATAACGATTCTGACGATCTTCAAGAATTACACAATAAATTAAGAGAAACAGTTTGTGTTGAATGCCGTGCTCAAGAAAACGGAAACTGTTATCTGCGTGAAGATGCAAATTGTTCACTGGACAGATATTTCAGTCTTATAGTACAAACGATTCAAAGGGTTGACGAAGAAACCGCCTGAGGTTTGTAATACCATATTAGCTGTGCTATCTGTCGGTATTTTTGAATCTTTGGATGATTCTTGTCAAATCGACAAATTCTTTAATTGTCAATTCTTCTGCACGTCGAGATGTGTCAAATTCATTCGTATCAATCGTAATATTTGCAAATGAACTATTGCCAAGAGAGTTTTTCAATTTCTTCCGTCTATTTCCAAATGCTGCTTTTACAACTTGAATAAACAATTTGAAGTCAAGATCGTTAGGCAATTGTTTTGAAAAATCGAGATGAATTATTGCGGAATCAACTTTTGGTTTCGGATAGAATACTGTTGGCGGAATCTTAAAACATATTTTCGTATCAGCAAAAAAATTGAGCAGAACGCCGAGTATTCCATAATCGTCACTTTTTTCTTCGGCGGTAATCCGTTTTGCAACTTCAAACTGGACCATTAACATTGCATTTTTTACCAAAGGACGGTTCTCGATCAGCTTGAAGAGTATTGGAGAAGTAATATTGTATGGAATATTGCCGATAATTCGGAGCGGTTTTTCGTTTGAAAATTTGTTGAGATCTAACTTTATGAAATCATGATTTATAACATGAACCGCCGGATAACTAAGAGCTAGGCTTTCCACAACCCGTTTATCTATTTCGACAGCATAAAGTTTTTTTACTCTATTGTTTAATTCGGCAGTAAGAGAGCCGGTACCCGGTCCAATCTCCACCACTACATCGCTCTTCTCGGGTGCAAATTCAGAAATAATTTTCTTGATGATATTTTTATCAACAAGATAATTCTGCCCAAATCTTTTTAATGGTTGCGGATTGCTCATCAACTTTTCATTAATTATTAATTTTCTTTGTGCAATATAAATTTTTCGCTTTAACTTATGGCTGCAATTTTAAATTATTATTTAAACAGAGAAAAATGTTCGAAATTATTTTCTTAATTGGTGTTTCACTTTACTTCATCCAGCTTGTAATTTTTACTATTGGCGCCGGAAAGAGGTACAATCAACTTTTAGACGAACAGCTTCCGGCAATATCTGTTATTGTAGCCGCCCGTGATGAAGAAGATAATATTCTTGATTGTATGGAATCATTGAACAATTTGGTCTATCCGGATGGCAAACTAGAAATAATCATTGTAGATGATCACTCTAGCGATTCTACAGGTGAACTAATATCAGCATTTATCAAGGATAAACAGAAATTTAAGTCCATATCTCCAGAAGGTTCCATCGGTTCACTGAAAGGAAAGACGAACGCTCTTGCAAACGCAATTAAAATTTCATCCGGAGAAATAATTCTTACTACTGACGCCGATTGTGTGGTCTCACCAAATTGGGCAAAAACAATTGCGTCATATTATAAAGAGGATGTGGGCTTTGTTGGCGGATTTACAACCCAAGAAAATCATAATGCGTTTGCCGGTATGCAGGCCATTGATTTTGTTTATCTTCTTACAGTTGCTGCCGGAGCTATCAATCTAGGTAAACCGTTAAGCTGTATCGGCAATAATATGTCATACAGAAAAAGTGTCTATCTTGAAATTGGTGGGTATGAAGGATTGCCTTTTTCCGTAACCGAAGATTTCAATCTCTTAATGGCAATTCACAATTTAAAGAAGTACAAAATTATTTATCCCCTTGATAAAAATGCGTTGGTAACTTCCAAAGCATGCCCAGATTGGAAAACTTTATATTGGCAGAAGAAACGCTGGGGCGTCGGTGGAATGAAGAGCGATTTAATTGGTTACTCTGTAATGGCCTGGGGATATATTGTCCATACTGCAATTTTGTTGCTTCCATTTATTTTCTCACTCCCTGCACTGTATCTAACAATTTTCAAAATTTGTGTGGATTATTTTTTTGTTAAACCAGTTTTCAATAAATTGAATCTCAGAATGAAAATTTCACATTTCATTGCTTTTGAAATCTATTTTATAATATATGTTCTTGTGCTTCCATTTATTGTTCTGCCGAATAGAAAAGTTAAATGGAAGGGAAGAACTTTCTAAATGAAGATAAAACTATTATGAAAAAATATATATTTATTTATCTCATATACATTCTTGGTTCTTCGGTTAATGCTCAGTCTATAACCGAGATTGAATATTTTCCAAATTCTCTTTCTATTCATCCATTTACTGCAAATCAATTGGAGCCAAAACTCGGTTTTGATTTCAGATTAAATAGTAACCAGTTATGGCTTAACATTGGTAATTCGTTGGATATTATACAGATTAAAAATGATTACGAAACTTTTTCATTCGGCGCCGATCTTTTTACATGGACTCTCTTGAAGAAGGAAGATAATTTCCATTTTCCGGTTGATGCAGTTGATTACATGTTTGGAGTCAATTTAGGATACAAAACAAGTGTCCATAATTATTCTTTCGGCGGAAGAATTAGAGTGAGCCATATCAGTGCTCATTTTGTTGACGGACATTATGATGGAGTTAAAAATGAGTGGAAAGATGGGTTAATCCCTAAAGTTTTTAGCCGTGAATTTGTGGAGATGCTTGGGTTTTATGAATTTTATAATCTGAAAATTTATGTCGGCGGAACATATCTTTTCCATGTTGATCCGGCGGGAATTGGTAGAGCTACTTTACAAACAGGTCTTGAGTATTTTATGAAAGATTTGATAAGTTATAATTTATCACCGTATGTCGCCGCGGATGGTAAACTGAGAACAAACGATAACAGCAGAAACTTTGCACTAAATATTGGTCTTAAATTTGGGAAGATTGATGGTAGGGGATTGAGATTGTATTATCAATATTACAAAGGTTATGATATTAACGGAGAATATTACAATCTAAGACGAGAATACTCATCTCTCGGTTTAAATCTGGATCTATAAAATGCCTGAAGATAAATTCGATACTTACACACCGGCAACCTCAAAAAAAAAATTTAAGCACAATTATCTACTTCATATTGTGCTCTTCATTGTTACGTTCATAACAACCTTAATAGCCGGTATAGAATGGACTACTGGAAAAATAGGGCCATATCAATTGGAAGATTTGTATCGTGGGTTGCCGTATGCTCTTTCGATCCTTTTTATTTTAGGTGTTCACGAATTCGGTCATTTCTTTGCGGCATTAATTCATAAAGTAAAAGCGACTCTTCCATTCTTTATACCGCTTCCGCCTATTGGTGGACTTGGAAACTTTGGAACAATGGGTGCAGTTATTAAAACCAAATCAGAAATTCCCAACAATAAAGCAATGTTTGATATTGGAGCTGCGGGTCCAATCAGCGGCTTCATTGCGTGCGTAATTGTTTTGATATACGGATTCACACACCTTCCCGGACAAGAATTTCTTCTGAAAATTCATCCTGATTATTTTTCACCTCTATATGGAAAAGGTGAAATCGGATTAGAATTTGGCAATTCGATTCTCTTTGCTTTACTTAAAAATATTTTTACAAATCCCTCACAGTTTATTCCTCCCATGAGCGAGGTTTACCACTACCCATATTTATGCGTTGGATGGTTTGGTCTATTTGTAACTGCCATGAATTTAATTCCCGTTGGGCAGCTTGACGGGGGACATATTATTTACAGCATGTTTAACAGCAAAAAACATGAAGCGATCGCCAGCATATCGATGATCATTTTGGTACTCTTAGGAGTTTTGGGTCTCTTAGAATCGTTTATAAATTTAGAAGTTCATTTTGGATGGAGCGGATGGTTATTCTGGGCAATCATTCTTTACTTTTTCATAAAAATAAAACATCCGCCCGTAAATCATTTTGAAGAATTAAGTACGGGAAGAAAAATAGTTGGCTATTTGTCTATTCTGATTTTTATAATATCATTTTCACCTACTCCTTTTATTTTTTCACTTTGACATGTTATTAAAATTGACTTGACTATGTATGCAAACATCTTTTAATTTAACACCAAGAAAATGGGAAAGATTATAGAAAATTTTGCTACGGTTTAATTTTACGATATTTTACAACAAAGTTGGCAATTTTCTATTATGTCCTTTTTTCCGATTCATATCAAAACTACATTGAACAGACCGGGCAATCATTCCATTAGTATTTTATCTACCATGAAAAAAATCTTCAATAATAATCTTATTTATTCTTCATTAATTGGTTTTTTGCTCTTATCGTGTACTAAAATTCCGGATGGAGTTGTTGACGTAAGTACAGTTGAATATAATATTGTTTCCATCACAGCCCCGGCTGGTTTTACATATTCACAAACTGATTCTGCAATTGTAACATCCATTCAAGTTGCGAATTACGAAACAGTTTCTAATGTATGGTGCAAGGTGAGCTCCATTGATGGAACTCTTACGGTAATAGATCAGGCCACAATGTATGACAATGGAAACCTCGCATTTAATGGTGATCAGATTAAAGGTGATGGAATTTATGCTGCCAAATTTGTTATGGGGAAATTAAATCCAAACGGTAACTATCAGATCGAATATTTTATTGAGGATAATATCCGTCAAGCTCCGGAAAATTTAGTTAAAGCCGGAGTGCATATCTTCACTTTTAACAATGGACAAAATAATCTGCCCCCTGTTATTTCAAATGAAAATTTTCCGTTTACAGTTAATATTGATCAACAGTTCACGTTCTCTGTGAAAGCAGTTGATCCAAATGGTCAGAGCGATATTGATTCCGTCTATTATAAACTATATCGTCCAAATGGTACATTGGTTATCAACAGTCAAGGAATTTCAAAGTTTTTGTTATTTGATGATGGGAATACTTCTGTACATGGAGATATTACAGCTCAGGATAGAATTTATTCAGCCGTTCTAACATTTCCATCAGGTCAGCCTATAGGAACTTGGCGCTTCGAATTACAAGCAAGAGACCGTGGTGGAAAATTCAGTGATCCAATCTCACATAATTTACCGGTTAATTAATGAAGAAATTATTCCACATATTTTTTGTTCTATTTGTTTCAGTTGAATTGTTTGCTCAGCAGATTCCTTCAGAGTATGATCTTGGAGCTAAGCGGTTATTAAAAACTAACGATCAAAATCCGGCAAGTAATACGATAGAGAGAATTTTAATAAATGATAATATGATTTTGCTTGCAACATCTGATGGGCTCAGCAAATCAACGGACAATGGAGTGAGCTGGATAAACTATGGGAACACAGTATTCGGGACAGAAAGTGTATCTGCTGTTGGATATAATAACGGTGTTATCTGGGCGGCAACATGGCACATGGAAAACTTGCTTGGTTCGGATACTCCGGTTGGAACGGGATTAAGATATTCCACGGATTCAGGCTCAAACTGGCATGAAGTTACTCAACCGGTTGATGCTAATAGTGATTCAACAATTTACTATGGGAATAATAAACTTCGAGCCCTTCCGATAACCGTTCGCCCGGGCAATTTCATCTATGATATAGCGTTTACAAAAAATGCAATTTGGATTGTCTCTTATTACGGTGGGCTAAGGAAATCTACTGATCTTGGTAGAACATGGCGACGTGTAGTACTTCCTCCCGATAATCTTAATTCGATTAAACCAACGGATGTTTTAAAATTTGATCTTTCTCCTTCCTCCGGCGCTTTGGGATTTCAAAATAATTTGAATCATAGAGCGTTTTCGATTCTAGCTATAGATGATAATACAATTTATGTAGGTACTGCTGGAGGAATAAATAAAACAACAGATGCAGGTAGCGAGTTTCCAAGTTGGACAAAATTCAATAACACAAATCAGTCTAAACCGATAAGCGGAAATTTTATTTTAGCCCTTGAGAAAAATGATTTTGATAATTCGATATGGGCGGGAACTTGGAAAGCAGAAGGGCAGTCGGAATTCTGGGGAGCTAGTGTTTCCAGAGACGGCGGACTGAGTTGGGAAAATTATTTAAGCGGTGAAAGAGTTCACGATTTTGGTTTCAAATATTTTGGTCCATTGGGGAATTATTCATCTGCTAATATTTTTACCGCAACTGAGAGCGGTGTTTACAGGAGCAGTAATAACGGCACAACTTGGATCTCTGCACCAGAAATAAAAGATGATAATTCATCAGTCAATATCAACACAAAACATTTTCTTTCTGTTAAGGTTAATAACAAAAGTGATAATACAAGCGATATCTGGCTTGGTTCGAATAATGGTCTTGCACGCTTAAATGAATCAGATCAGGTAACAGGTGCATGGAACGGCACGTGGAAAGTTTTTTTAGCTTCGGAAAAGCTGAGTTCTGCTACCGAGTCATACGCATTCCCAAATCCTTTCTCACCAAACTCAGAGCAGGTGAAACTAAAATATTCTACTGCCGGATCATCAACTGTCACAATCAGAATTTTAGATTTTGGAATGAATCTGGTTAGAACTGTTATTCAAAATGCGTCGCGTATTCCGAATAGCGAACAGCTTGATCTTTGGGACGGAAGAGATGAGAGCGGCAGAATTGTTCCGAACGGAGTTTATTTCTACCGCATTGATTTTGGTTCGGGTGAACCTTTATTTGGAAAAATTATGGTGATCATGTAATGATGAAAAAGATAATTCTCCAAATAATTTTTATTTCTTCTCTTATCTCTGCGCAATCAACTGTTTCCGATATCAGCAGCATGCCGGGCGCTTTCAGCAGAATGGGTTTTGGCGCACGTGGTATGGGAATGGGAAACGCAATGTCTGCCGTGAAAGACGGAAACCTTGTCTCTTACTATAATCCAGCTCTTGCGTCGTTTCAACAGGGAAATTCTTTTCAAACTTCTTATTCAATTTTGTCTCTGGACCGTTCACTCAACTTTCTAAATTTTACACGTAGATTTGAACTCGGCAAGAAGCAAGATGCTGATGGAAATATTAAACCAAGATCCGTAGCTGGAATAAGTATTGGATTAATAAATGCCGGTGTCTCTAATATTGATGCCCGTGATAGTGAAGGGAGAAAAACCGGAGACATTTCAACAAGTGAGAATCAATTTTTTATTGCAGTAGCAAATCGGTTTTCTGAAAAATTATCGATCGGTATTGCATTCAAATTCTACTATTATAAATTGTATGAAAATTTAACTTCATCAGGATTGGGCTTTGATTTAGGCGCGCTCTATTCTTTGAGCGAAAAAATGACATTATCATTTATGCTTTCAGATATAAACAGCAAGTATGAATGGGATTCCGGTAAAATTTATGGAACAAGCGGTAGCGTCACTAAAAATAAATTTCCTCTGCTGAAGAAAATCGGATTCTCTTATAAATTTGATGAACCAAAAATTATTGCAGCCGTTGAATTCGAAAGCAGCAACGGCGGCACAAATATTATACGTGCCGGCGGTGAATATAATATTTACGAAAATTTATTTTTACGTGCCGGTCTTGATAAATTAAATCTGAGCAATTCTGATTTTCCGGCTCGGCCAACATTCGGGTTCTCATATTTCCATTTGTTAAATTCTCTGAAAATTGGTATTGATTATGCTTTTGTCATCGAACCGTATTCATCCGGCAGCCAGCACATAATTGGTATAAACGTTAATTTCTAAAAAGAAAGAAAAATGAAAAAAATTTTATTCATATTTATGATGAGTGCTACATTGTCAGCGCAGTCAGCCGGCAATTCCGGTTTATCATTTCTAAAATTTGGATTCGGTGCACGTAATGTGGCAATGAGTGATCTTGGAGTTGTCGGTGTCAACGATTTATCGGCATTGAATTACAACCCTTCAATTCTAGCTGTGAACAATAAAACTCAGTTATCATTTACTCACAACTCACTTTTGCAAGATTTGAATTCCGAAATGTTCGCCGGAAGTTTTAAAGCGTTCGGTGTACCAATTGCAGTTGGAGTGAACACAACAAACATAGCAGATATTGAGATCCGTACAATACCCGGCGAAGTGCAATCAAAATTTAACGCACATTATTTTAACGGAAGTATCTCAACAGCTTTTCATCTCTTTGAAAAAATTTATTTTGGAGCTACTTATAAATACATTTATGAAAATATGTTTTCAGATGATGCATCAGGATATGGTTTGGATTTCGGTATAAATTATCAGAGTAATATAGCCGGACTAACTTTTGGTGCTGCTATCCGCAATTTAGGATCAATGAATGAACTTCGCAGTGAATCAACAAAACTGCCGACGGATTTCCGTATCGGTACTGCGTATAATTTCTCATTACAAAATTCGAAATTAAATTTTACCGCTCTTGCCGGATTTCAAAAATATACATTACAAGATGATTCACACATTCACATTGGCGGAGAAGCGGTTTATGACAAATTATTATCTCTTCGTTTTGGTTATGCCAGCGGATATGATACCAAAAATCTTTCTGCCGGATTCGGAGTGAACTGGAAAGGGATCAATCTTGATTATGCATATGTTCCTGTTAAATATGGTCTTGGCGATTCGCACATTATCTCATTCACTTATACTTTTGAATAGAATTGAAATCAAATTATAAATTTCAGACTCTTCTTCGGTTAGCAGTTAACTTCAAATTGTTTATTTTTACCCAACCTTTTTTGATAAACTTTATCGTGGATTGAAATGGAAGTAATCAAATACTCTGACGATTGGAGAGAAAAATGGGACCGCTTTGTTCTTCAATCAAACAACGGCACAATGTTTCACCTTCAAAAATTTTTTGATTATCACACACCCGGAAAATTCAGATTCGATCATTTGATGTTTATTGAGAAAAATAAAATTAAAGCGCTGCTACCGGGCAGACTTACAAACGGACTTTTTGAATCACCCGTTGGCGCAAGCTACGGTTCGATTGTAACCGGAGATATTAAATTTGCCGAAGCAATGGAACTTGTTTCTACTCTTCTTGATTACGGCAGGCAAAACGGAATCAATGAATTTGAATTGACGCCGGCTCCGATGGTTTATGAGACTTATCAAAATCAGAATCTCGATTTCGCAATGTTGTGGCAAGGGTTTTCTTTCAAGCTGCACTATATCTCCAGCGCAATCAAACTTGATAAGGAGAGAGATATACTTGAACGCTGTTCACCGACTATCCGCCGCAATGTACGCAAGTCGTTAAAAAATTCTGATATTCGTGTTGAGATCAACGAACGTTACGATGAGTTTTACCCGATACTTCTTGAAAATAAAGCTCGTCATAATGTTAAACCGACTCACTCTTATGAAGACTTGCTTCGTTTAAAAGAACTGATGCCGGATAATTTAAAATTGTTTATGATTTATCTTGGCGATGTTCCAATTGCCGGTTCATCAATGTTTTTTGTGAACAAAAATGTTGCACTCTGTTTTTATAATATGCTGAAATATGATTACGCCGATCATAAACCGATTCAGCGCGTGATGTACGAAGTTTTAAAATACTCCACAGAAAATGGTTACGCTTACGTTGATATTGGTGTTTCTCAAGACACTAAAGCTGTAAATCCTATGACTCCTAGCATGAGTTTGATCGAGTTCAAAGAGAAATTTGATGCGAAGACAATTATGAGAAATACTTTTCACATAAAATTATGATTCTCATTAAATGATGAATCAGCAAAAGAAAATTTGTATTGCTTTCCTTGGTAATGCTCAACACGATTCCCGCATTACAAATCTTGCCAATTCACTCAAAGAAGACGGCTACAAAGTTTCAATAATTTCATTTGATTGGCTTAATCCGGCTGAGAAATTTTCCGGTAATGAATTAAAGATTTTCAAGCTCACCAGAGGAAAGTTTAATCTATTTTTCTATTTACGTTTTGCTTTGATTTTGATCCGAGAGTTATTCAAAACGAAAGCTGATCTTTATTTTGCAGAAGATTTGTACACACTTCCGTTTGTTACCGTAATTGCTAAATTGAAACGGGCGAAAGTTTATTATAACAGCCGCGAACTTTATGCTTTTATCGGCGGATTGAGAAACCGTCCGTTTTTACAAGCCATCGTTAAACAGATTGAAAAATTTTTCATTACAAAAGTTGATCTTGTTCTAACTACGGGCGAAATGGATTCCGCATTCATCGAAAAATTTTATGGAATTAAGAAGACGCTGGTAATTAGAAATATTCCACTGCTTCAAATTCCATCAGACAAAATTGATTTTAGAAAGCTTTACAATATCCCGGCTGATAAATTGATCTTGCTATACCAAGGGGTTCTATTGGAAGGACGTGGCGTGCAGATAATAATGCGTGCAATGGTTAATCTCCCAAATACAGTTTTAGTGATTCTTGGAGACGGGGAACAAAAAAATAATTTTCAAAAATTGTCCGATGAGTTGAAAATATCAGAGAGAATCTTTTATGCCGGTACGATCAATCAGAAAGAATTAATTAATTATACTGCTGGCGCGGATGTCGGGCTTTCATTAATTGAAAACATTAGTATAAGTTATTACCACGCTCTTCCAAATAAATTATTCGAATATATCATGGCCCGTTTACCGGTTCTCTGCAGTGATTTGCCTCAGATGAAAAAAATTGTTGAAGGATTTAATGTTGGTGAAAGTGTCAGTGCTGAAAATGAAAATAATATTTATCTAATTCTGAGGCGATGGAGCGAAAGTCCGGAGCTATTGGACTCATACAGAAAAAATTGTCTTATTGCCGCTCAAGAATTGAATTGGCAAGAAGAATACAAAAAATCTAGAAAAAGATTGCTGGATTTGGATTGATGTCTAAACAGAAAAGAATATTAATCGTTAGACCCGATAGAATTGGCGATGTAGTATTATCAACACCGCTTCCGCGTGAAATTAAGAAAGCTTTTCCGGATAGTTTCGTTGCACTCCTTCTTCGTCGATACACAAAAGATATTTACACGAACAATCCTTATGTAGATAAAATTATTTTGATTGAGGATAAGGATTCGCCGAAATCATTTTTCGAGCAAGTCCGCGAGATTAGAAATTACAAGTTCACTCATTCCCTAACTCTTCTACCAACTGAAAAGTTGAACTACATTCTTTTCTTTGCCGGTGTTCCATTCCGAGTTGGTGTGGGGCATAAGCTTTATCAGTTTCTAACTTTTACGCGGTACGTAGATCGTAAAAAATATATTCCGCTTCGTCACGAAGCTGATTATTGTATGGACCTTGCGCGGAAGATTGGAGTACAATCCAATAATCTTGATTCGGAAGTATTTCTAACCGAAGAAGAAAAGCAAAAAGTTGTAGAAACTAGAATTAAGTTACTGCACGGCAAAAAATATTTAATTGGAATCCACTCTACATGCGGTAATTCTTCGCCAAACTGGTTGCCGGATGAATATAAAAAATTAATCCTAATGCTGAATCATAATGAAGAAATAAGCATTGCTGTCACTGATAATAAAGTTCCGGCAGAACTTGAAGGAATAGAAAATATTTTTTATCCTAATGTTGGTAAGACGTTACGTGAGTCGTTTTTGAATTTTGCTTCGCTTGATTTATTAGTTTCCGCAAGCACAGGCCCAATGCATATTGCTGCAGCTTTAAAAGTTAAAACACTTTCAATGTTTTGTCCTCTTACTGCTTGTTCACCAAAACTATGGGGACCTATGGGCAATCAAAGTAAAATTGTTCTGCCCTCAGAAAATTATTGCCAGACTGTTTGTCCCGGCGATCCGAAGAAATGTTCATTCGCCGGTGTTGGGGGAATTGATTCTGCCAAAGTGTTCGATATAATTAAAGCGGAATTTATGTAGAATGGAACGCGGATTTTTATGATGGTTATGATTTTTAATGATTAATCATTTTGTATAAGAAAAGATCATAATGATCAGCGTTCTATTCTTAATTTTTCTATATTAGCACCCCGATTTTTGCCAGGCACTTACCGGCAAGTTTTTACCCAATCCCGCCAGGTCCGGAAGGAAGCAACGGTTAGTATTTAACTTGGGTGGTTGAGTGCTTGGCATTTTTATTTTGTATGATAATGTTCAAATATCAATTTTGCTTTTGCATTACCAATCTCTTCAGCTAACTTTGTTTCATCAGCAGATTTTATTTCATCCAAACTCATAGCGGTTAAAAGTTTATGCGCAACTTTTTCGCCGATCCCTTTTATTTCAAGAAGTTCGCTTGTAATTGTTCTTTTGCTTCTCCGCTCGCGGTGAAATGTTATTGCAAAACGGTGAGCTTCATCGCGCACATGCTGAAGCAATTTTAGACTTGATGATGTCTTAGGTATTGATTGCGCTTCCGATTCGCCGGGAAGAAAAACTTCTTCCAACCGTTTTGCCAATCCGATAATCTCATAATTTTTTATTTCTAGTTCATTAAGTATCTCAATGGCACTTGAAAGCTGACCCTTACCGCCGTCAACCATGATGAGATCAGGGAACGGCAGATTCTCTTCTTTTAATCTGTTGTATCTTCGGAAAATTATTTCCCGCATGCTGGCAAAGTCATCCGGTCCTTCAACAGTCTTGATTATAAATTTCCTGTACAAACTTTTTTTCGGCTTGCCGTCAACAAAAACGACCATGCTTGCAACTGCGTCGCTTCCTTGAAGATTGCTGTTATCAAAACATTCAATAACGCGCGGAAGATTTTTCAAACGCAAATCTCTTTGAAGTGCCGAGAGCGCATAGGGAACATTCCCTTCCTTCTTCATTCTCTGAAGTTGAATTTCTTTCAGCTGCAATTGTGCATTTTGTTTACACATCATTAATAGAGATTTCGCGTCACTCTGTTTTTGAGGTATTATGAGATGGCATTTCTTAATAGCTTTTATGTTCAGCCATTCCATCAATGCTTCAGAATCGTCTGGTTCAGTTTCAACAATAATCTCACGCGGTACTTCAACAAACTCGCTGTAATAAAATTTAATTATTGCGGCAAAAATTTGACCAGGCTCTTCGTTAACTTCACAACCCAAATTCAATTGCCGTTTACCCGCTAACTTGCCTGCCCGGATATTTAAAATTGTTGCAGCAACATCTTTGCCTTCGTATGCTGCGCTGATAATATCCCGGTCTTCTAAATCGTTTGAAACAACTTTTTGTTTGGAAGAATAAACTTGCAGTTGATCAATTCTATCTCGAATCTCGGCAGCTTTTTCAAAATCTAATTTGGCAGAAGCACTTTCCATCTGATTTTTTAATTCTTGAATAAGTTCTTCGGTTTTACCTCTCAAAACTTTTATAACTTGACTAACCATTCCATTGTAATGCAACTGTGTCACCAGTCCTTCGCATGGACCTTCGCATTTTTTTATGTGATAATCCAAGCAGACCTTAAATTTTTTCTTGTCAATCGCTTGCTGAGTAATATCCAATTTGCAGCTTCTGATCTTAAATATTTTGCTTATCACACGGAGAGAAGTCTTCATATTCTTTACATCTGTAAAAGGGCCAAAATATTTTGATCCATCTTTGATGACATTTCTTGTAGGGAAGATCTGCGGATATGGTTCATTTGTTACACGGATATAAGGGAATGATTTATCATCCTTAAGAATAATATTGTATCTCGGTTTTAAATCTTTAATAAGATTGTTTTCAAGAACAAGTGCTTCAATTTCATTATTGGTAACAATCAATTCCAGATCGTTAATTTTTGAAACGAGCACTTCGGTTTTTGGCGAATCAACATTTTTTTGGAAGTAGGAACGTACTCTGCCGCGCAAATTTTTTGCTTTACCAACATAAATGATTTTCCCTTTCTCATTTAAGAATTGGTATATGCCCGGCAGAGCGGGGAGTGAGTTAAGTTTGTCTTGTAATGTTGAATTCATGCTGAGCTTATTTTTAACTGTACCAAAATAAAATTGATTCTTTAAAATAAAAAGGGCTGGTAGTTACCAGCCCGAATTATTGTACAATAAATGTTTCATTTAAAAATATAGTTTTTGGGAACCACGACAATACCAGTTTCCGATACAGTAAATCTTTTTTTATCTGTTTCGGAATCAAATCCAATTTCAAAACCCTCTGGTACAGAGACGTTTTTATCAATTATGGTTCTTCTAACTCTAGCATGACGCCCAATGTTACAGTTATCCATGATAATCGAATCGGTAACATAGGAATAACTATTAACGCGAACATTGAATCCAACTATTGAACGTTCAACCAAACCGCCAGAGATAATTGTTCCATCTGATATTAACGAATTAATTGCACGTCCGACACGTTCACCTTCATGCGATACGGTTTTTGCCGGTGGATACTGCTGCTGCTGTGTGCGTAGCGGCCAGTCAAAATCGTAAAGATTAAAATGTGGACTGACATTTATCAAATCCATGCTGGCTGCGTAATAGCTATCAATCGTACCTACATCAACCCAATACGGCTGATCCTTTTTGTTCTCATCAATAAAACGGTAAGCCTGAACATGGTAGTCATTTTTTAACATGTAGGGAATAACATCTTTGCCAAAATCATGATTTGAACTTTTTTCTTTATCCATTTTGGTAAAAACTTCTTTAAGTGCTGCAACATTGAAAACATAAATTCCCATGTTGGCAAAGGATGATTCCGGTTTATCGGGAATTGTCGGCGGAGACTTTGGTTTCTCAACAAAGGCAGTGACTTTATAATGTGGATCAATATCGATTACACCGAAACGGGATGCTTGCGCCTTAGGAACTTCAATAGCAGCAAGTGAAAGTGCAGCTTTTTTTTCAATGTGGTACTGGATCATTTTCAAATAGTCCATCTTGTAAATATGATCACCGGAGAGAATTAGAACCCATTCGAAACTTTCGTCATCTATCAAATTAAAATTTTGGTGAATAGCATTCGCAGTTCCTAAATACCAATTGTTGCTTGTTTTAAATTGAGGCGGGATTGAATATACAAATTCTCTCAGCTCCGGATTAAAAATGCTCCAGGCTTCATATAAATGACGGTTTAACGAATCCGATTTGTATTGTGTGATGACATAGATTTTTCGAAATCCGGAATTCAAACAATTAGACAATGTGAAATCAATTATCCGGTATTTACCTCCGAACGGAACGGAAGGTTTTGTTCTCTCTTTAGTAAGCGGAAATAATCGTTCTCCTTGCCCGCCTGCTAAGATCATAGTTAAAGTTTTTCGTAGGATAGTTGAACCGGTGTATGCCATTTCAATCCTATAAGAATTTGATTAAAATATATCTAATTATGAATTGATTGGCAATTAAAGAAATTATTAACTTTGTATGAAATCAAACTCGGACTCCACAACATATTAATGCGAAAAAGACTAATACTTCTAATTTCCTCAATAATTCTGCTTGTTGTTCTAATCGCGGGATTTCTTACGTACCGTTGGCTGGTCAATCGATTCAATCTACCGAGTGATACTGTCAAACTGATCAATCTTTCGAGTCAGTTAAAAAACTTTGATGAAAAA
The DNA here is from genome assembly GCA_026390795.1 of Ignavibacteriales bacterium. Taxonomy (NCBI): domain Bacteria; kingdom Pseudomonadati; phylum Ignavibacteriota; class Ignavibacteria; order Ignavibacteriales; species Ignavibacteriales bacterium. The sequence continues at coordinate 128,317 of JAPLFG010000005.1, read as the reverse complement.
GAGCTGGCAGAATACAATCCCAAAACTCAAAGTGCAATTGATGTCCTTCATTATCAGATCAAAATTGATTTATATCCGGAACAAAAAAAAATCTTTGGTGAAGTAACGATAAAAATGAAAGTAAATGAGAAGCAATTATCAAAAATAGAAATTAATTTTTATGATAATCTTATTATTCGCGATCTTCGCCTCAATGATACCAAAGTGGAATATGATCGTTCCGAAAAATTGTTAAGTATTCACAATAATAATTCTATTGATACGGCGGTTATTAAAATTGTTTATGAAGGGACTCCAAAAAGTTTAGGCTTCGGTTCATTCAATTTTGAAAAAGTTGATAACCGTTACCAGGTTTATACATTGAGCGAACCGGTCTTTGCTTCAACTTGGTTCCCTTGTGTGGATCTGCCGGATGATAAAGCGTTAGCCGATATTTACATCACCAATGATTCCTCAGACGTGTCGTTATCGAACGGCAGATTGATTGAAACAAATACACAAGGTGCACGCAGAACTTATCATTGGAAAACATTTTATCCAATTTCTACCTATTTAATCGCACTCTATTCCGGAAATTATAAATCGGTCTCACAAAAATATATTTCTATTAGTGGTGATTCGTTGAAATTGTCTTACTATGCGCTTCCGGAAAATATAGATAACGCTCAAAGGGATTTTTCCGATCATCCAAAATATCTTAAAACATTTGAAGAACTGTTCGGCGCATATCCGTTTGTAAAGGAAAAATATAGTGTCGCGGAATTTTGGTGGCAGTCCGGGGCAATGGAAAACCAAACTATAACCGGAATTGGATCAAATTTTATTTCCGGGAGAAAATTTTTTTCTGATATGTTGATTCATGAACTTGCGCATCATTGGTGGGGAGATGCCGTCGGTCCAAAAACATGGAAAGATATCTGGCTGAATGAAGGATTTGCGACTTACTCCGAAGCTCTCTATTGGGAAAAACAAAGCGATATCCGGGCACTTCAATCAACGCTCAGAAGTAAGTTCAGTATGTTTCCAAACGGCACTCTATACAATCCCGGGAACGCATTGTTTAGTTCTCTTATATATGATAAAGGCGCATGGGTGCTGCATATGTTAAGAAGAGAAGTCGGCGATGAAATATTTTTTAAGATATTACAGAGCTATTTCAAAGAATACAAATACGGTAATGCTTCAACTGCCGACTTCAAAAATTTCTGTGAAAAGATTTCAAAGAAAAGTTTGGATAAATTCTTTGATCAATGGGTTTATAAAGGCGAAGGGATAATTGAGCTGGATTGTGTTTGGTCTGTTCAAAAGGAGGGAGAAGAATTTATTTCAACAATTAAAATAAAACAGTTACAAAAAGGTTACGATATTTATAAATTCCCACTCGATATTAAATTGATTTCGGAAAAAGTAAGCGAATCGGGAATTTCAACTGTTCGAATTGATGGCAAAGAGGTTATTCTAGAAATGAAATCAAAATATAAACCTGTTGATTTAATTTTGGATCCCGACAGTTGGTTGTTGGCAAAAATCAATTTATCTATAGAAGAGAACGGGAAATGATTCCTAACAAAACCTATTATTTTATTTCTGATATTCATCTTGGGCTCCGTTCTCCGGAAGTTGAGAAAGAAACTGAAAAAAAACTAGTAAAGTTGATTAATCATGCTCAGGATTCATGTGATGAGTTATTTATAATAGGCGATCTTTTTGATTACTGGTTCGAGTATAAGCGTGTAATTCAAAAAGGATTTATAAAAACACTTGCTTCTTTAGCTGATTTTACCGAAAGCGGTAAAAAAATTCATTACATAATTGGTAATCATGATTTTCTCCACCGGGATTTCTTCGAGAAAGAAATAGGAGCCGTTCTTTATCACGATCCAATTGATATTAGATTGAACGGTAAAAAATTTTTTATGGCGCACGGCGACGGAATGGTAAAGAACGATCTTGGTTACCAAATCTTAAAGAAAATTTTACGAAACAAAACACTGCAAAAAATATACTCGCTTGTTCATCCCGATCTAGGGATTAAAATTGCAAGTGCTACAAGTAAATCAAGCCGTGATTATACGGCTAATAAAAATTATGGAACAGTGGACGGACTATTTGAAACCGCAAAGACAAAAATAGATTCCGGATTTGATTACGTAATCTTCGGTCATTCACACAATAGAACGCTTGAAAAATATAAAGAAGGATATTACATCAACCTTGGCTCATGGTTAGACCAGCCATGCTTCGGGAAATTTATTGAAACATTTGAGATAATTGATTGGGAATAAGATGAACATCAAACAAACACCTATTAAAAAGAAACTCACTAAGCCGAATAAAAAAACATTAAAATATTATTTGTTAGGATTCGCTGTATTAGCGGTAGTTGCAATTTTTTTATTCATGCAATACATTTTTGAAGGAATGCCTTCACTGCAAGATTTGGAAAGTCCCAGTACACAACTCGCAAGCAATGTTTGGACCAGAGACGGTCAATTGATTGGATCATTCTTTAACGAGAACAGGGTTGAAGTTAGTATTGATAGTATTCCATCTCATGTTGTTAACGCATTGATTGCAACCGAAGATAAAAATTTTTACAAGCATTGGGGTGTTGATCTACAAAGGTTTATAAAAGCAATTGTCAAAAATGTGATTCTCTTCAAGCGTGAAGGTGCCAGTACAATAACCCAGCAGTTGGCAAAAAATTTATATAAGCTAAAAGTTAAAAAAGAATCGACACGCGGGGCAGTAATTAGAAAAATAAGAGAATGGATAACCGCGATACAAATTGAGAAGACTTACACAAAAAGAGAAATTTTAGAGATGTATTTTAATACATCATACTTCGGGCACGGAGCTTATGGTCTTAGCGTGGCGGCTCGGGTTTATTTCAATAAACGTGTTAAAGAACTTTCGGTTTCTGATGCTGGAGTATTAATTTCACTTCTCAAATCTGATGTTAGGTATGATCCGTTTGATAAATATGATAACGCGTTCCGGAGAAGAAATCTTGTTATGTATAACATGGTTGATGAAGGATATCTAACTGAAGCACAATACGAGAAACTGAAACTTGAACCGATCAAACTTTCTTATAAAAGAATTGAAGAAGGAATTCTTGGAGGTTTAGCTCCGCATTTTCTTGAGTATATCCGTCAGCAAATGAGAAAACTTTCACCAAAGTATGGATTTGATATTTATCAGGACGGATTAAACATAATAACAACTCTTGATAGCCGCATGCAGAAGATTGCTAATAATGCCGCTAAAATTCATCTGGATGAATTCCAAAAACAATTTGATAAACATTGGAGCTGGACTAAATATTCTTCTATACTCACAGAAATGATTGACAAAGCTGCGAAAAATTCTTTGGAATATAAATCCGCTTCGAGTCAAGAAGAGAAACGCGCGGTGTATAAAAATCTTCTCAAGGATACGGCATTTATTGATTCGGTCAAACATGCTGAGAAAAAAATAGAAGTCGGGTTTGTAGCCATGGATCCAAAGAACGGTGAAATACGAGCCATGGTAGGTGGGCGGGACCCAAAATTTTTATACGGCTTAAATCATGTAACACAAATACGTCGGCAGCCGGGTTCTGCATTTAAACCGATTGTTTATTCGGTTGCAATTGATAATGGCCTATATCCCGCATTTCCAATTATGAATGACCGTTTTGCATATAATGACGGATCAGCAAAAATTTGGAGTCCGGAAAATTTTGACAGATCTACAAGCGGTTTTGTAACACTACGGGATGCGTTAAGAGAATCACTCAATATTGTGGCCGGAAGATTAATTATTGAAGATCACGCTCCTCTATGGAAGATTGGAAGATTTGCAGAGAAAATGGGAATAAAAGGGAAATTAGATTTAGTCCCATCAATTGCACTTGGTACTTCTGTAGTTTCTCCTCTTGAATTAACAAATGCTTTTGCTACACTGGCAAATCATGGAGTTTATAACGAACCGATTTCCATTTTAAGAATTGAAGACAAAGACGGGGGATTGATTGATAACTTTGCCTCAAATACAAGCGAAGCGATTCCGGAAGAAACAGCATACATTGTTACAAACATGCTTCAGACAGCCATTGATGCCGGTACAGGCGCCTCAGCGCGCAGTGTTTATAATTTCCGCAGACCGGCAGCTGGAAAAACCGGTACAACGCAAGAATTTGCCGATGCATGGTTTGTTGGATATACTCCGCAACTTGCGGCTGGCGTTTGGGTTGGTTTTGATGATCAGCGTGTTTCATTCACCGGAAATTACGGACAGGGTGCAATGGCTGCGTTGCCTATCTGGGCAATTTTTATGCACGATGTTTATGAGCAGTTAAATCTTCCGCTTGAAGATTTTACACCTCCGGCAAGCGGAAATGTTGTCTCTGCAAATTTCTGCAAAGAATCTATTTTTGAACTTGGAAATCCAAAATTGGTTTCACCCGACTGTCGCACAGGTGTAGTAACCGATATTATAAATATCAAAGATATGCCTGATAAATTTGATGCGTTTCGCGACGGTGATTATAAATATATTGACCGGTTTCCCTATAAAGATACAAGCAGCCATGAGGCAAAAGAAATCAGATAAGTTTTGTTTTAGAAAGCATCGTTCTTTATTTTTGATTTAAAAATATGCCCGGATGGCGGAATTGGTAGACGCGCTAGATCGATTTTTAAATAGCGTAGTTTCAAAACTCTTTCCAGGCAAATTAAAAGTTGCACTTTCAGTTACAGATTGCAACTTTTTTTTTCTTTACGCTGCGAGTAACTCTTACTGATGTCAGAGCTTTTCAATTTGTAAAGTAACAACCTTACAAAAGACCTTACAAAATTTTGTTGTGGATTTTGCTTGAGGAGAATATATGTACCTTATCAAGCGTAACAAAATTTTTCATTTATTTTACAAAGATGAAAATGGAAAAGAAACAAGTATCAGTACCAAATGCACAACAAAAGCTGAAGCGAACAAATTTTTACAAGATTTTACTAACTCCCCCAAAATTGAAGAGTCAAAACATTTAGATTTAACTTTCGAGCAATTCGAAAGTTTTTATTCCAAGTATGCAACAACCAGATTTACTCCCAGTTACCAAGAATTTGTTTGCACAGCTTTTTCACAATTCAACAGAGTTATATCTAGTTCAATTCCGATAAGAAATATTAAGACCGCAAACGTTGAAGCATTCATTAGTCTAAAGCTAACTGAAGCAAAAGCAAGGATAATTAATGGATATTTGAGAACACTACAAGCAGCATTTCAGAGAGCTGTTGAATTCAACTATCTAAAAGAAAATGTATTTGCAAAAGTAAGGAAACTCAAATTCGCGGAGAACAAACCAATCTTTTTACAGGCGGGAGAATTTGACAAAATTTATGAGGTGGAAGAAGACGCTCAATTAAAATCAGTTTATACAATGGCGATTTATACAGGAATGCGGTTATCTGAGATACGATACATCAGGTGGGATGCAATAGATTTTTCAACTAATGTTATAAATGTCCAAAACCATAATGAATTTACAACGAAGAGTAAAAGATCCCGCGTTATTCCAATCCATCCGAAATTAATGATTGAATTACTTGGTCTGCGAGATAAAAAGAATAATGAAGAATATGTATTCATGCGGAATGGAACAGTCATTAGAGATTATCTATTAACTTTAGGTTTTAAGAGAGCTGTTAGAGCAGCTAAGTTAAATGATGTGTATCATTTTCATACTCTTAGACATTCCTTTGCTAGTACGCTTGTCCAAAAGGGAGTCTCCATTTTTATTGTTTCAAAACTCCTAGGGCACGCTGATATTAAAACTACGATGATTTATTCGCATTTAAGAACTGAAGATCTACGCGGTGCAGTGGAAACTCTTGATCTAGGATAGCATAAAGTTAGTGGAAAAATATTTTACAAAACTCTTGACTTTGTACACCAAAAAGTACTATATTTATTTTACTGATTAATAAACATAGGTTATGAGTATGAGCAGATTTCAATTGGTTGACGAAGAAAAGAAAGAACGTGGGATATTCTCGATACGCATGGATGAAGAAGATATTAATAAATTGCAAAGGTGGGCTAAAGAAGAACATTGGACATTCCACCGCTTCGTAAAAGCTGTTATGAAAGGATATATAGTTAATAGAGAAACAATTGGAAAAAAGTAACTCCTTCAGACTGACAACTCAAAACACAAGAAAACTTCTTTAATCGGAAATAGTACAACTCTCTAACTGTAATCCCGCACGAATGGAAACGCACAAAAGCTGTGTTGGCTGCTGTGTTTCTATATCAATTTATTACCAAGGATTTTCATGAATAATTTTAACATTTCCTCTGGGGACAGCGTTAAATCCAATGCTGTAGAGGTAACATCTATTTCAAACATTTTTGAACAAATTAGAACTGACAAAACATTAAAAGAAAACGTTGAACGAATTAGACAATTAGAAACTGATAATGAACGAAGAGACGCAAAGGTAATCTTGCTACCATACTTTGTAGGTGCAACATTTACAAATGGAATTCGAACTGCTGAAAATTTGATAACTGCTGAAATGATGATCTTAGACTTTGATCACGTTGGAGAACAATACGCTGTTCTATGGGAAAAGATCATACAAGATTCAGAAGCTTACTTTGCGTTTCGGTCTCCAAGCGGAGACGGAATTAAAGTCGGATACGTATTTGAAAAACCAGTTACATCTGCTGAGCACTACACCGCTGTTTATCTGAAATATAAAGAGAGAAAGGAAATTGAATACGGCGTAAATGCGGATGAAGTTACAAAGAATGTATCACGTACTTGTTTTCTAAGCTATGATCTAGACTTGTATGTAAATGATAATGCAGTTCCGATAGTTGTAAGTGATATTCAAGTAACTCAGAAACCACAAAGTACAACCAAAACTACCCCCATTAATTTTCACCAAGTCGATAAAAGCAAAACGAAATACGTATACAATGCTGTAAACTTTCTGCGAGAAAAACTAAATGGGTATGCTGAATGGATGAAGTGCGGATTCGCTCTTGCCAGTTTAGGTGACGAAGGCCGGAGTTACTTCCATATTCTTTCTTCGAATCCAAGTTACAATGATTCCTTTGAATACGTTGATGAAAAATTTGAAAACTTTGTTCAAACTGCAACTGGAGAGATTGATCTTGCAACATTATTCGCAATAGCAAAAAGTTATGGTTTTGAATATTCCAATCAATCTGAATCCCCCACGATCATTTCTCAACCGGCTGTGCCAAAATCATTTGGGGATGAATTACGAGAAAAATTTGCCTTCTATGACACTCGTGATCCCAATGAACTTATTGGATATAAATTAGATAAATTCAAAGCGCTAGCCAAAAATTTAGATGGTGTACAACCTGGCTTTTACTTAATTGCTGCAGAATCAAATGTTGGTAAAACTGCATTGTTGACTAATCTTGAACTGGATTTACTTCTTACAAATCCTCAGTTGAAAATTGTTCATTTTTCTATGGATGACAATAAGTTCTATACAGTAAATAGATTAATCAGCATTCTGACTAAATTTAATATTAATAATGTTATCAAAGCTTGCCCGGATCCTAACGATCAGAATACATTAAATGCAAAAAGAGAACTGATCCTTGATCTCGTAGATACTGGAAGATTGATCATGAAGGACTTAGGAGACTTAAACCACATAGACCAAGTATTAGATACTTTAACTTCAATCGGATCATTTGAAAATTTAGTGGTGTTCATAGACGGCATGTATAATCTAAATGTAGAAGCCGGGGAAGGAATTCGGATTGAGAATATTAAAAGGGCTCAAACAATTAAGGAATTAGTTGACAAATGTAAAATCCCCGTAATAGCTACAGGTGAATTGCGCAAGAGATCTAATACAGATAGTAAAAATAAAAAACCGACACTCAGTGACATAAATGAGACCGGGAAATATGCTTACAACGCTAGTGTGGTTTTATTGTTGTATCCACTCAACGTAGATCAATTAAAAGAGGATCAATGCGCAATTAAAATGGAATTTGTTAAAAACAAACTTTCCGACTATAAGGGAATTCAGGATCTTATTTTCATTAGAGCTACTGGCACAATGGAAGAAAACAACCTTCAAATTGGAGTTAGTAATACTAGTACAACACAATCCGACGAAGTAGAATCTGGAGGTGAGCTTGACTAATGAAAGAAAAATATCCAATTGTCAGAATAGACAGATCAACCATGCAAGATTTTTTGCCGATGTTAATGCATAAAGGGATTTTTTCAAATTACCTCTCTTTACCGATTAAAGAGGAGATACTGGAAACAGAAAGAAAGAGATTGGGAGTCGCTGAGCTGACTCCCGAGCTCCAACGTAGCGCCTTAACAGCAGCGGGGCAATACAGATCAACAAATTTCGTAGTTCGTGATTTTGGCGATTACGCGATTGCCTTCAGTGCAAATATGTATGCTGACTATATCGGAAAAATTGAAACCGAACTGTTAGATAAAAAAACCCATTGTACTGATCCTGTTGAAGATGGACTAAAGAGGGTTAGGTTGTTTAAGTTGGCTCATCGTTTAGTGCTCGTGATTTTGTCAAAGGTTTATGAAAAAAGGACTTTTACACAACTGGAAATTTCTAAACATGAAATGCGGGATTGGCTAGGATATTCATCATCGGAAAAAAACATTTATAGAGATATAAGTGATGCCATGTTTTCACTAACCTGGCTCAACTATCAAATATTTAAATACCGGAACAAGACAAAGATTGATCCGAGATACAAAGCATTTGGAAATTTCATTTACAACGTTGTTGAAACTCCGAAAGGATATATCATTGATGTAAATATGAAATTTGTTGGCTGTGTGAGTTCATTGTTTAATGATAAACGGGGAAACACTCCTGAAATGTTTGAACGAGGTTATTTATCCTACCCAACCTCAATCATTTCAGCGACAAGGGAATACTCAACAGCTGCTTATTTATTGACCAATTATCTGATTGCTGAACAGGGAAATGTACAACTGAATGACAAGGATTATAAGGTAGTGGCGTTCACCGTAAAGAGGTTTATGTGGGTTATGAATATAAATTCCGGACGTGCAACTAAACGGAAAGCAGAATTTTTGAAAGCATTGGCTGAAATTGCTATTATTTCGGAGATCAGCCCATCAGTAGCCAACCTAACCAACTTAAGCCCCTCTGAGTTGGAGAACACGGTTATCCATATCAAGGTTAAGAGTGATGTTAAGGAGTTGGACAGCGATATAAAAAGTAATCATTTGGGTGCTAGTAGTAATCATTTGGGTGTCAAATAAGGGAAAAAAGTAATCATTTGGGTGTCAAGGCGTTTTATAACTTCTTTATTTGCAATGAGTTACAGCCATAGAAATCGACTAAAAGATTCTAAAAGAATCTAAAAGACAATATCCCCCTTCGCCTACGGCTACGGGGGATTGTTGTTTTGGTACTAGGGTCTAAACAGTTTATTCAGAATTTCCCAAAACATTTACCTAGGTAGAGAATAACCAACAAAACCAACCGGGTTCAATGCTATTTAAGCAGAATAACCAAAAACAATTACCTAGGTTGTAATTTTATGATACAAAAAAAGCTTTATCAATTGTTGTATGTATTGTTAACGGGATATTTCCATTTTAAGCTACTAAAAAACAACAACGCTTACCCGCGTTCTATTTACATTATTTTCGTTAAGTTTGTTTGGAATAATTCTAACAAGTTTGAGAAATACTATGACTTTTAAGACTATTGAAAAACTTATAAATGATAGAGAAAAAGAATTTAAAAAACTTAATATAATACCAATATCAACTTGTGATAATGTCGAATATGTAAAAGTCTGGTATAATATGGGCTACGAGTATCAAATCGAAATGACTGCAGATTTTATTTATTATATCAAAAATGAAAAAGGTGAATATGTTGGGGCAGTGCAGCATATGAGTAATGGGGATATGCTTTGGTTTGTGAAAAAAGAACATAGCGGAAAGCACTATGTCACAGATGCTCTCTCAAAATATATCATCCCTCATATATGTTCTAGAACTTCTGGTGACTTAGTTTGTACTTTGGGGACTGATGACGGCAAGGCTGTAGGGAAAAAACTTGGATTCGAGATTAATGATGATATAGGTAAGTATGATCGTAACAAGGCAAATCCTTGCCCCGATTTCATTTTGTCTAAAACTCATTTAGAAAAACAATATAAGCATTTGTTGAAAAATGGAATTGATGATATAATAAATAGACTCAAGATCCTTGACGATCATTTGTCATATGCAGATCAGGATGATGAGGCATTTGAATTAAGAGAAGCTGAAAATTATTTAAGAAATATTGTTGAAATTTGGACTGGTCCAACAAATTCGTTTTTGTGATAGTGATTTTTAAAATCAATAGATCAAATTATTAGTGGCGGGAATCATCTGAATTACGATTGTAAGCAAAGTTGTGAGGAACCGAAGAATATTTATGTTGAAATACAAAAAAACTAATATTACTGCTAAGACTGGGGTTAACTATATTCGATCAATAGTTGAAGAAGCAGGTTCTTTATTTCACAAGATTGAATCAGAAAATGATTTGGGAATTGATGCCTTGATCGAATTTATTCGTGATGAAAAACCGTTGAATTCTCAAATTGCTATACAGATTAAATCTGGCTCTTCGTACTTCAATCCTAGTGAGCAAGAATGCATTATCCCCATCGGCAAACATCGAGATTATTGGTTGAACCATCCACTTCCAGTTATAGGTATTGTATATGTTCCTGCTTTAAAATGTGCATATTGGTTAAACATTTCTGACTATATAAATAGCCATCTAGAAGAAACTATGATTCGTTTCAAAGTTAGTAATGTAAATCGCTTTGATAGGATTGCATTTAATCAACTATTTATGCCTAGAAATTTACGTGAGGTTCCGGAACTCTCACTTCTTGAAGCCGTGAAATATTTTAATTCTGAAAAGCCTGATGAATTCTATATTGGATTAATAACGATATTCCGACGTTATCCCAATCATTCCGAAACTTGGGATGCAATGGTTAATTCATTTAAGGAAAAAAAACAAGAAACTATTCCTAATAGAATGATATACTACCTTGCACATATTCCTTGGCATCCAGACATCATGTATACTGGCGAATCAATCAATACTGAAACAAAGGAATATGCAAAGAATCTTTTTAAAACATTTAATAAAAATGATGTAATAAAACTATTGTGTTTTATAAATGAGGAAGAAGGCATCGCTCGAGGGACAATCGGTCAGTCTGTAGAGGCGATTATTTCTTCATTACCAAGTTCGAAATTATATTTGACGGAGATTGTTGAGGATAATAATATACCATTAACTATTCGTCAATCTGCTGCCTTCATATTATTAATGAATGAAGGGGTCTCAGCCATCCCTCTTGTAAAGCCACTTGTAAATGAAGGTGCTTGGTATGTTCAAGAAATTATTAATCATTTAAATCAGTATGGTGAACTTAATCCTTATATGTAATACACTTAACGAATTGCTAAATTCGAAGAGCATTCTTCGCACTCAGTGTTTTACAATTTGTCTAATAGCATAAGGCTTCAACAGAACTATTCAACAATTTTTATTTGATCAACTTTCTTTAGAATAATCTGTGGTTTTTCTTTGTAGAGTTCGACCTTTCCGCTTACTTCAACAGTCTTTCCTTCAAATCGCTTGAGATCACCGAACTTTTCAACATCCTTGGCAAACACTACCGCTGTGAATTGATTCTTTGGGAATTTATCTCCGAAGTTTAGATAGCCCATTCCTTTGGCTGTGATAGTAACCTGAGTTACTTCTCCGTTGATGACAACAGTTTCATCTACATGATTTTTAGCGTCGGTGAAAAGATATTTATCTTGTGCGAATAAAGATGCAGTAAAAATTATTGTAAGAATTAATAATTGTTTCATATCGACCTCATTGTATTTATGTTCATGCTTAAAATAAGCATCTGATAATTAGTAAAGAAGTTGTGAAAAACAAAGCCTAAGACAACGCTTAAGCGAATAGCATAAGCCCCCTGAATGGATACCATGCCTAGCAGGTCGCCCGGAAACGCAGCTGGAAAAAGAAGTCCAGGAAAAGTGACGTACCCCTTTTATTTCTGGATTAGAATGAAGGCAATAAAAATTTTTTCTAAAAAAATATTCATGGCTATATAGATTTTTAATCTAAACAAGAGAATTTCTTCTCTTGTTTGTGCCTAGCTTGGCGTGCCTCACAACTTGAAAAGTTTCGAAACTTCAAACTGATAACCGGCTCGCATCCGCTGTTGAACATTATGAGAAATAAAGTAGGTCAAAAAATTGTAGAGCACCCACATGTTTTTAGCTTTCTGATTTCGTTCATCTTCCTGCTCTTCAACAAACTTCATTACTTTCTTCCCGAGTCGATTCTCGACGGAAGTGCGGAGAGCTTCAGTAACTTTCTCATTTAAGAGCTGATCAATGCGGTGTTTAATAACAGGAATCTTTTCGTATGATGCTTCCGCTTGCTGATTAAGATTTCCAATATTAATTTTTGCTGTATGTTTACCGTAGAACCTTGACAGCACTTCACCGAATACCATACCATTTTTACATATTGCCCTTATCGCACCCCAAAACATTCTTACACCTTCGGAGCCGTCATAGCTATTGTGCAGGAATAGACTGAGCGATACATCTGATTTACCGTCTGAGAATATCAATTCTGGAAACGTGACTTGTAATCTCATCCGGTTGTTCTCAACGAAGGAATGACTTGAATCGATGAACCATGAAGTATCTAGCATATTAAGCTGTTCCATTAGAGGCCTTATCACATCAGAGTTAGGAACGATTTTATATGTATCATTCATAATGCTGATTAATTCCGAAGTGTCTTTTCTTACAATAGCTTTGTAGTCTTTTGTAAGTAAGGGAGAGGCTTTCCCAGAAATGTCGGAATGAAATACCTCACGTTCGATCACTGGGAATAAATATGGTTGTAGTTTTTTATCAACTTCATTCATCTTAACCTCCCGCGAAGGAATGATTTTGTTTTAACCGACTTATAAAAATGGTTACTGCCAATTGATTAACATTAGCCATCCCATTAAATCGATTTTGAATACGCAGGGCTTCCTCGAATGACTTCTCCATCATGTTGTAATAAAAATCATCGGAAGAACTAGTTAGGTTGGTTTGGTTGGTTACTACCGGCTCAACTGCTTCATTCATTTTTTTTACTTCATAAGTCACAACCAACTTTCCATTTCGATTAGCAGCAAGTTTTGTAACAAGAAGTTCATCATCTTTTTTGAACTTCTTTAGTTCTTCATGAAGTTGATCAGCTGCGAATAGCGAATACTCGCTAGAGCCATTCCCGTTTTGCACAGCATACAAATAATATTTACCGAACTTGGGAGTAGAACCTTCGATGCAATCATTAAATAATAATTTAATCTTCGTCGGCTTGTTCACTTCCAGTTCCATTTTTTGACGTTCCATTAACGCCTCCTTTTAGTTTGATTGAAAATTTGTCTGTTGATTCGACAAGAGAAGTTCCAAGTGGGATCTTCTTTGTCATTTTGTAATATTGTTTAATCTTTGTGAGATCCGGTTTAACAACTTCTGGTGACGTTGTTGTTAGATCCGACAAATTGTTATTCTGCAGGAACTGTTCAAGATCCTCCACAACAATTTTTTCAACTTGCTTCCGCCGCAATAGTTGACCATGTGCAAGGTCAATTGTCCGTACGCCCGGCTCTTGTTCATTCATAAATGCTTCGAGTTTTTTTGTCAACCATTCCGCACGTTCGTTTAATTTTGAACTACGTTTTAATGCCCAGTCAGATATTATCTGACGTTCTTCCTCTAATTGCGAAAGTATTTTGGAAATATCTGAATTAAGAGATGATATTTCTTTTAAGACCAGATCAACGTGAGATAATTCCATTTGCTGTTCTTTAGCTTCAACTTCTAGAAGCAGTTCATCTAGAAAATTGTTTTCCATGATTTCCTCCTACTTCTTCTTTGAAGTTGATTCGCCGGAACTTCCACCAAGATTGGAAATGATCCATACAATTACTTTAACGACTGTGTTAAGTATTTTTTCTACTGTTTCATTCATATGATATACCTTTGGTTAGTATTTAGATCTGCGGATTAGAACCGCACATACTTCTTATATCAAAAAATTCTAGATAATAAAAACTGCTAGTTAGTGTTAGCTAAGGCTTAACTTTTCTTAACTCGCTTTTAGCAAATGCCATAACTATTGCAAATGAAATGAGTTATGGTGAGCAAGAATAAATGAATTCGAAAAACTGGATATTAACTATTGATCAACTTAATTTTCGAGTGGAATTTTCCTACTCCATTCCCTAAAGGGATGACGGGAAACCAAGTGTGCCTGGTATAGGCACTTTTTTACAAATAATGAAAGGAGCCCAACATGGGTTCAAGTACAAACTCTTCGACACCAGAGAGACGTATTTCTCGAGGACGAATCACTAATGTAAAGCGTCAGACTATTGGTTTGGCGGAAAAGCTACAGAAATCATTAAACGCGTTAACTTCGGTTAATGGCGAACTTGCTAAGTTTGGTGATGATCCACAATTTTCAGCCAAAAAAGTTGCTTTAGGATTAAGGCAAGAATCTTTGGAAGCTGGGATTAAAAATCTTCAAGCTAAATTCGACACACGTCGTACTGTCTATTCTAGTTATCTAGAAAAAAACAGTAAGCTGATGAACAAGTAGTCTTTGCGTAGTGAAGTATGAGTAAAAGAAGCCGTTGGTTTGTACTTTCAACGGCTGCTTGGTTTTAAAAAAGCCTTATTTTACATACAAATCTTAACTTAATCTCCATTCATATAAATTCTTGATTCACGGTTATCTCACAATTTCATAGAATATAATTTAGATTTACGCTAAATTTAATTTAACATTCGGTGGGTTCATGTCGCTATTCCCAAATTCTGTCGTTAATATGTATCTGGCTCAAAATAAATGTGAATTATAACACAAATGACATTGTTGAAATTATAATTAATTTAAAAAACCTTTTGATTTATTTATGGAGAATTTTTGAAACTTATCGAACAAGATAAACAAAAACTTATAGAGCTAATTCAGCAAGGGAAAACAATACCTTCCTATTATAAATCCAAGTTATTTGACAGCGGTGACAGCGAGTTTGTAGAAGTAACAAAAGATTATAAGCTCATCTATAAAGGCAAAGAACCTAAAGAAAAAATTATTGCCAACACTCTTGCTGCACCTTTCCAAAAAGTGCGTTCTTTTAACAGTGATAATAAGTTTAATGACGGCTGGCAGAATATGTTAATCTTTGGTGATAACTTGCTTGCACTAAAAACTATTTATGAAGACCAGCGTGGTGAAAACAAGTATAAAACCAAAAACAAAATAAAACTTATTTACATAGACCCTCCTTTTGCTACAAAGCAAGATTTTATGAAAGACCGCGAGAAAGCTTACCGAGATAAAATTATAGGTGCGCAGTTTATTGAGTTTTTACGCAAACGCCTTATACTTCTGAACGAAATATTAGCTGATGATGGCTCTATTTATGTCCATCTTGACGAAAAGAAAGGACATTATATAAAGACAATTATTGATGAAGTGTTTGGGGAAAATAATTTTAAAAATTCAATCGCTTGGAAAAGAACAAGCGCACATAGTGATTCTGGCAGATATGGGGCAAATACAGATCATATTTATTTTTATACAAAAAATGAAGTTTATACATGGAATCAACAATATGAAAATTATTCAGAAGAATACATCCTACGTTTCAGTCATTATGATGATGATGGACGAAGATGGACGGATAGTCCACTAACCGCTAAAGGACTAAAAGGTCGTGGTTATCATTATTCATATAAAGGAATTCAAGGTTACTGGAGATGTCCGCTTACAACAATGAAAAAACTTGAAGAAGCAAATAAATTATATTTTACTTCAAAAGGTGGTATACGCGTCAAAAAATATTTTGTTGAAATGAAAGGAATTCCTATACAATCAAGTTGGACTGATATATTCCCTACAAATTCACAAGCTGCGGAACGAATTCATTATCCTACTCAAAAACCAGAAGATTTATTAAGAAGAATAATTTCTTCTTCTTCAAACAAAAATGATATAGTCATTGACGTATTTGCTGGTAGCGGCACAGTATCGGCTGTAGCAGAAAAACTTAATAGGAAATGGATTGCGATAGATTGTGGAAAATTGTCAATCTACACTATACAGAAAAGGATGCTTAATCTATCTACTAAGATTGGTGGGTCAAAAAATGATAAAAAGAATGAATACGAAAGGATTGATAACTTTGATGAACATCTTAAAGACTCACGTGGTTTATTTTTTATAACGGAAAAAGCAAGAAAAGGTGATTTGTTAATTACCGATTCATTCTTAAAAAATCTTGCTGAGTTTATCGAAGAAAATTTAAGCGGAAGTTCAGAAGAAAACTTTTCACTTTGTATTCCCGAAGATAAGTTCAAAGTAAAAGATTTAGAAGTTGCGGAAAATGAAGAAGGTTCAGCCGGCGAAGCAACTATAAAAATTGGCAGAGTTAATTTCCTTATTTCCTTCATTCAGCCCAAAGTAAAACCAGATAAAGAAAAACCGCTTAAAGCAAAAGAGTTTACACTTTACAACGCTGGTATTTATGATAACAACGAAATTCTAAATCTAGACTGGCAGACTTACAAACCATTCGTTTCACAACTTTTCAGCTTACGCCCGGAAGAACACAAGATACACGGTTTTATTGCTGATGGTTACATAGGAACATTTTCCGCTTTTGTATGGAATTACCCCGAACAGAAAAATCTGATAATTGACAGAGAATATGTTTCTACACTGCATACAGTGCTTGGCGGAAAAGCTGGTGATAAATTTTATGTTGTTGCTCCAGTTACAGCAATGTCGTTTATGGAAGATGAAATCAAAATAGAAAACACAAGTTACGTTTTCCTAAAAGTACCACTCTCTGTCTTAAGAGCTTTAATTGAAAGAGGAGAAGCTGGAAGCTTGAAACAGCCAACAAGCGAAAATGATGTAAACGAAGTAATTGACGCAGTTGGCTATGATTTTATTTCTCAGCCTGTTGTACAAGCTAAATATTATAGAGACGAACCTCTTAATGCTACTCTTGAAGATCAAGGTAAGAAAGATTTTGTAATAGAAATAAACGAGTTTAAATCCAATACTCTCGTTTACGACCCGGAAGATTTTGAAAACTTTGAAACGCTTTCTATGGTAATGCTTGACACTAATTACAACGATGATTATTTCAATCTCTCACAAGTATTCTGGTCGGATAAAATAACTGCAGTAAATAAAACCAAAGCAGAAATTAGAATTCCGCAAGATTCATTTACCGGAAATAAAATGATGGTAATATATCTTGATAAATACGGTAACGAACTGAAAATTGTAAAAACTCAAAAGGACTTCAATGCCCCTACAATTCAAAAACGAAGATCTAATTCTAAAGTTAAAGGAAGAAGAAAAAAATAATCTGCTTGTTTACAAGTATGACTCTTTTCTGGATGCCCTTACGACGAATAATTTTGAACATCTAAGGGAAGCCGCACGAACAGCTTTCGCATATTTTCTTTCAAATGATTTTAAGAATACCGAAGATGCCTCAAGATATACTTATGCTGATTCTGAAAATCTTAAAATTCATTTCAGCAGCATTGATGATTACCTGAACAAATTTAAGATAAGAGACAAAAAATCATTCAGCATAGATTTAGCAACAGGAACTGGTAAAAGCTGGGTGATTTACTCGGTTGCTGTAATTATGCTTTCAGAAGGGCTTGTTGATAAAGTATTAGTTTTGTGCCCTTCACTTACAATTGAAGAAGAATTAAAAAAGAAATTTGAATTGTTCAGCGGAGATCAAGTTCTTACTAAAATATTACAAGAGTTAAATTCACCCTATCCTTCACCCGCAATAAAAAACGCAAACGTTCCGATTTTGGAAGGCGATATTTGCATCGAAAATATTCACGCCGCATATCAAAGAACCGGATCATCCATCTCGGACAGCTTCAAAGGAAAAGGAAGAAGAACACTCGTAATAAGTGATGAAGCTCATCATATTTACAGCGAAGCAGATTCAGCAGTAAAAAAATGGTTTGAGTTTTTAACCGATCCCGAATATAATTTTTATTATCTGCTTGGTCTGTCCGGCACTCCTTATATAAACAATGATTACTTCTTCGATGTAATTTACCGTTATAGTTTAAAGCAAGCTATGGAAGACGGTATAATTAAAAAGATTGATTATAAAGTTGAAGAAGAATCGCAGAAGGAAAAAGGATTTTCAGAGACTTATGCTAATCACATAGAAAATCAAAAAAAATATGCCGGTAAGCTAAAACCAATCACAATTATAATTACGGAGAAGATTCATTCTTGTATAAAAGTATGGGATGAACTCGTAAAATTTATTTCAGATAAAGAAAAGATTTCTTATGAAGAAGCTGCAACAAAAGCAATTTGGGTTACTTCCGGCATTCCTTCTAATGAAAGAGAAAAAACCGAGATTGAATCAATAATTTCTCAACCAGAAAAAGTAAGAAAAGAAAACCTTGCTATACTAAAAACAGTTGACGAACCAGATAATCCGGTTGAATGGATAATTTCCGTTTCTATGCTTACAGAAGGATGGGACGTTAAAAATGTTTTTCAAATTGTACCACACGAGCAAAGAGCATTTAATTCAAAACTTCTTATATCACAAGTTCTTGGCAGAGGCTTGAGAGTTCCTCCCGGCTTAACGCAACCCATTTATGTAAAAATAAATAATCATGAAAGTTGGACAGATGAAATACGTAATCTTTACAACGAAGTTTTAGAAATTGAAAACAGAATAAATTGGGGTTATGACTCAAACCGAAAGCAATATCTTTCTCCATTATATAATTTAGAATATTCATCAGAACAAGATACAACAGAAGCAAAAAGAGAAACCGCTTCAGAACCTTCGGAAATAAAATTTAACCCGCAAAGCAAAACTTGGGATGAAACGAGC
Organism: Ignavibacteriales bacterium; assembly: GCA_026390795.1. NCBI lineage: Bacteria > Pseudomonadati > Ignavibacteriota > Ignavibacteria > Ignavibacteriales > Ignavibacteriales bacterium. The sequence continues at coordinate 109,246 of JAPLFG010000005.1, read as the reverse complement.
AAATATTCTGAAACCGGGTTATTCAAATTCTCAGTAGAAATGAAAGATGCTATTACTATTGAAGAAGCTTCAAAAGAAATTAAGCTGTTCCTAAAAGCAAAGGACGAAACTCTTTCAAAAAAATGGACACTGAAAAAAATTCAAGAATTGCTTAAATCTAATTTAGAAAGCAAGGGATACGATTCATCATTCATAACCCGCGAAAATCTTGGTACAGCCAAACAAGCTTTCGGTCCGATGTTCCGAGAACTTGGCAAAGTTGCAGCACGAATGAAAATGGTGCCGAAAGCATTGAGAGAAATTAAAATTGAGGAGATGGCTGCACAATCATTTAGCGAAAATAGCATTAAGACAAATAGTAAAGTATTTTACACTAAATCTTCACCGAAATCACTTTCATCAGAACAGAAAACTCTTTTTAATCAATTCTTATATGACAAGCAAAATTATGATCGTGTTAGAGATACTATAGTAAGATTAGCTGGTAGAAGTGAAGATGAGATAAAATATCTGAGAGAAAATCTTATTGAGCAAAAAGAAGAAATCTTCAAAACACCCCTTAATTTAATTTATGTTTCATCAACACCGGAATACAAATTCACAACATCTATTTTCAACAACATCGAAAAGATAGATTGCTTTATAAAATCACCCGATAAAAATTTCTATTACTTCCCATACTCATACAAACCAACAGATGATGGAAGTTCACATGTGAAAAGGGAAAACTTCAATCCCGATTTCTTTTTTAAGTTAAAAGACAAAAACGAAATATTGGTCGTTGAGATAAAAGCTGATGGAGATTCTTCCCAGAAGAATAGAGCGAAATATCGTGATGGGAAAGCTCATTTTGAAAAACTTAGTGAATTATTGTCCACTGAAAAAAAAGGATGGAAATATTATTTCTATTTTCTTTCTCCGGAAGATATAACAGAATTTTTCCAGGCACTTAGAGAAAACAGATATGAAAATTGGAGATCAAGTTTGATGAATGAGTTAACTGTTTTATAATAAAGTGGCGTCCGCTTAAACGCAACGCCGTTATATGTAAAATAATTTAGGTAATATGAAAGAAAAACCAAAAGAAATATTGAATGGCTTGCATCAGAAATTCTCTAATAATTTTGTCTTAAGTATGGAAGCTGACAACAAAGAACTTCCTAAAGCTTTTTCACTAATTAAAGGTATAGCTGAAATAGGACAGATATTACGCAAACGAGATTTACAAAAACATCAAATTAGATGTTGTAATATTTTCGATGAAATTTTTGCTGATATGTCAATAAGTATTTATCTGGCGGCAAATTCTTTAGATAAGCCAGCAATGATTGTTTTAAGACGTGCACTTGAATTAGGTGTTGCTGTAGTATACTTATGGGATATGCCCCATTTTCTGTACTCTTGGGACATTTTAGAAAAGGATTTAAGTTTCTCTGAAATGCTTTCACACCTTTGTGCAGATGGTTTTATCCATTTTGTTAAAGAGGAAAACAATTATTTAGAAATCAAAAAGCTAATTGATGCTAAAAAGACAAATAGAATATATGGTCAATTAAGTGACACAGTACACGGGAAAATTAAAACATTCGAAACTGAATTGGAATCAAAATATTCATATCTTGAAAAAGATTGGAATGACTTAATTGATATTGTAATTGAAATAGCCCAGCTACTTTTACATATGTATATGATTAGATTTAACAGCCGCACCGAATTAATCAGAGCTTATTCTTCAGTTGAAAAATACTTCGGAGATGTAGATAATGTCTAGTAATGAACTTGATCTTTTACACGCTGCTAGGACAGAAGACCTAGAGGATTCGCAAATAATGAAATTAATGGTGTTTGGAGATTTTGAACAAGAAATCGTGAATAAGCTTTCCTTAGCCGGAGCTCATCTTTTGCAAGGTGCAAGGGGAATTGGTAAATCTATGTTAATGAAAGCCGCAGAAGTGAGTCTAGATAGTAGCTTTAATGACAATAGAATATTAGCCATCTATGTAAATTTTAAAACAAGTACTCTTTTAGAAGGAGTTAAAGCTGGAAATAATGATGCGTTTCAAATCTGGGTTGGGGCTAAAATATTGCAAGCTACTTACGAAAAACTTGTTGAACTTGATTTAATATCAAGTGCTACAGTTGCTGATCCATTTAAGAGAATATTTGATGTAGTTGGATCACAAGGATTAAAAGAAACTCTTCAAGAGAAAATTCATCTATTACAGCAATTATCTCAGAAGGGAGATCACGGAGAAATTATTACAAAATTAGGAAAAGAGTTTATTAACAAAGTAAACGATATCACATATATAAATAGTATAATAAGGGATATTATAAAAGAATATAAAATTGAAAGACTCATATTTCTATTTGATGAAGCTGCTCATACCTTCATTCCAAAACAACAAGAAATATTTTTTGAAATATTCAAACTTCTTCATGGCGGAAAAGTTGCTGTCAAAGCCGCTGTTTATCCAAGCATAACATCATATGGTAGAAACTTCGAAGTCGGGCAAGATGCAATTCAAATCGAATTAGGTAGGTTTGAACCTGGTTTAGCTGGACGGTTCAATACGAGAAAATTATTTCGCAACTTACTTACTAATCGTATACCTAATAATAATCAACTAAAAAAAGAAATATTTAGCAGTGGTGAATTACTTGATAACTGCATTGATTTGTCCTCCGGAAATCCTAGAGCTTTTCTCCACCTATTTAATCGAGTTCATGAAAAAGGATTTTCTGAACGCTCACTTTTATTAGCAACGCAGGAATTTGTTGATGAAGAATTACTCCCTTATCATAATGGTTTATCCAAAAGATTGCCCAAATATGCGCATCACGTAAAAATCGGTTTAAAATTATTACGTGACTATATTATACCGGAAATCAAAAAGAAAAATTTACGTGAGAAAAAAACAAAATATCAATCGGCTTTTTTTACAATTGAAAGAGGTGTATCTCCAAATTTAAAATTGTCTTTAGACTTATTATGCTATTCTGGAATTCTTACACGTCAAGGAACAATAAAAATTGCTTCAAGACAAACCGGGCAACGATACATGGTTCATCTAGCACTTCTTTATACTGAAAAAGCATTTATTACCAACAAGCTCAATGATATTATGCGAATGATTAGTTTGACAGATTATAGAGAGTTTTCTTCAAACGATCCTAGCATTGATGAATATCTAATCGCTCTTAAATCAACAAATGAAGATTGTTCAAACTGTAATTTGGAATTGCCAACCGACGCAAAATTTTGCCCGAGTTGTGGGACAAAAGTAGAAGAAAAATCAATAATAGGAACTCTTCTAGAGGATTCTATTGATGAAATGTCAATTAGCAAAAAGATTGCTAAGAGGATTATAGTTAAATTCAAAACAGTTGGTGATGTCATTCATTCAACAAGGAAAGAACTAATGACTATTAATTATATAGGTGAAGTTAGATCGAAATTCATTAAAAATGCTGCTGATGAATATATATCTGGATAGTTACGTATAACCAGCCAATAAAGCGGACGCAGTTTTCGCATTTGGCATTTGTGCAATTTGATAGTTCGTAGTTCCGATTCAGTTTTTTGTTTAACGTAGTTTGTAAATGAAAGTATGTTCGAAATAAAAGTTAGTCAATAAAATAAAAATAGTTGTGTTGGGCTTCGGCTTAGGCACAACGCTGTTAGTCAGACCGGAGGAAGAACATGATCGATAAAGAACTGGTCGTGATCCTAGAGCGCATCGACCAACTTGAGCTGTCTTGGAATTCGGCGAATCGGCTCGAATATACTTGCGGGACTCTTAGTAATAAGGTGAGTGCGGAATGCTCAAACGGGCTCAGCCTGGAGTTTGGGTGGGACGATGAAACCCGTATCGGCACTTACACCGGTACCGAAGTGTGGTCATGCTGGATCAAACTCTCGGGGCTCTTTCGTCGCTATTCCAGTGACACATCGCCAGAGTCCCAGGCGCATCTCAGGAGGTGGATAGATGGAAAACTCTCATTGGCGTTTGCGGAACGTGCGCGCCAGCAGGCGGCCACTGAGAAGGCGGTACTTGACAAGTTATTCCAACGAGACCCCTAGGGCGGCCGTCTTGGCTTGTGACGAGTCGCTGGCTAACCTCTTTAATAAGTAAAAAAGCAAGAGGATAAAAAAATTCTTGACCGATCCGTGCTAGACGGATGAGTTGCCAGTGGTTGATATTAAAATAAAACTAACTTAACTTTTCTAACTTTAATTCGGGGGCAGGTCGGTGTAAAATTGAGGCCATAGCTCCAAATGGTGATAAAAATTTTTGGGATATAAAGAATCTGATATACTTGCAGTAGTGAGACTATTATGAATAAAATATTTTTTCATTTCCTTACTTGCTTTATTTTAGTAACAAGTATGGCGCAAGCACAATGGACTCGAACAGGGCCTTATGGTGATGTAGTTCTGGATATCGCATTTTCTGGTTCCAATATCTTTGCTGCCACAGAGGATAGTGGAGTCTGGCTTTCCACAAACAACGGAACAAGTTGGACTGCGGTCAATAATGGATTACAGTTGAGCTCAGCGCATAAGTACCAAAGTCTTGCCATTAAAGGCACAAATATTTTTTTAGGAACCAATTCCGGCGTTTATCTTTCCACAAACAACGGAACAAGTTGGACTGAGGTCAATAATGGTCTTAAACCCGGAGCTAATGTCTATCGTCTTACCTTCAATGGTACAAATCTATTTGCAGGTACTGATTGGGGCATCTATCTATCCACAAACAATGGTACAAGTTGGACTGAAGTCAATAATGGATTGACATGGGTGTATGGTGTTTATTCTTTTGCCTTTGACGGTACAAATATCTTTGCAGGAACTATTGGCAGTGGAGTCTGGCTTTCCACAAACAACGGAGCAAACTGGACTTCTGTTGGTTTGAAGAATACTATTACACATTCATTTGCCATCCAAGGTACAAATCTTTATGCTGGAACTATTGACGGTATTTTCCTTTCAACAGACAATGGAACAAGTTGGACGTCAATTGGTTTTTCAGGTGCAATGGTCAATTCTCTTTTCTTCAATGGTGCAAATCTAATTGCAGGAACCAGCAGCGGCGTCTATCTTTCCACAAATAATGGAATAAACTGGACTTCTTTAAATAATGGTTTGACGAATACTTGGATCACGACTCTTGCCTTCAATGGTACAAATCTCTTTGCAGGAACAGATGGCAGTGGTGTTTTTTTATCAACAAACAACGGCACAAGCTGGGTCACTCTCAATACTAGTTTTACAAACACCCATATTTATTCTTTTGCCATTTACGGCACAGATATCTATGCTGGATCGGACAAACATATCTTTCATTCAACAAACAACGGTATAAACTGGAATGTAGTTGCGTTTGTTAACTTTTATGTCTCTTCTCTTGCCTTCGACGGTATAAATCTTTTTGCTGGTCTACATGCAGCCGGTGTTTATCTTTCCACAAACAAAGGAACAAGCTGGACAGCCGTTAATAATGGTTTTCCGCAACCAGATAATACAGTAGTCTATTCACTAGTCATTAAGGGCACAAATATTTTTGCCGGAATCAATTCTGGTGTTTATCTTTCTATGAACAACGGCTCTAGCTGGAATGCTGTAAATAATGGTTTGTCATTTGACTATCAAGGCATTCAATGTCTTGCCGTCAACGGCTCAAATCTCTTTGCCGGAACAAATAACAGCGGTGTGTTTTTATCTGCAGACAACGGCACAGGTTGGAGTGCAGTAAATAATGGTTTGACAAACTTAACGATCACATCTCTTGCTGTTAAAGGCACAAATCTATTTGCAGGAACCTATGGCAACGGTGTCTTTCTTTCAACAAATAATGGAACTAGTTGGACTGCTGTCAATACTGGTTTAAATATTTTTATCACGTCTCTTGCAGTCAGCAATTCTAATATCTTTGCAGGTACTTATAATAATGTTTTTCTCTCAACAAACAACGGTACAAGCTGGACTGCCTTAGGTTTAAATGGTCAGGGTGTAGGTCCTGTCGCTGTCAATAGTACATATCTATTTGCTGCTACATATGATACTGGTGTCTGGAAACGCCTTCTATCAGATTTTACTACAGACATAAATAATGAAAATATCTTCCCGATAAATTATGTACTTGAACAAAACTATCCAAATCCATTCAACCCCTCAACAAAAATAAAATTCAGTTTGCCAGAAGTTTCATTCACAAAATTAATTATTTATGATGTACTTGGTCGAGAGGTAAAAACTTTAATTAATCAAGAAATACCCGCTGGCAATCATGAAATAGAATTTAACGCAAGTAATTTTTCAAGCGGAGTTTATTTTTACAGAATAACAGCGAATAAATTTACAGACTTAAAGAAAATGTTAATAATTAAGTAGTGATTGTAGACCTTTTCTGCAGATTATAAGTCTAATGATGTGACTGTTGATTAAACAACAACAGCCACTCAATCCTTTCATTTCATTTTAAAATCAAACAAAGTGACTGTAGTGTCTGTGATGACTGTTCTTTTTATAAATTATAATAGAATTAATATTAGTAAGTAGAGTAGTAGAAGTATATATATAATTATATAAAAGAGTTTTCGAAAAGGGCAGTCACAGTAGTCAGAACGGTCAGTGGGGGAGTTTTGTTAGTTGAGTGAGCTAACATAACCAAAACAAGCCCCATAAATTATTGATCCTTAGTGATAAGTAAATTCATATCGCTTTTTAATTTTTACTGAAGAATATTTTTATTCAAGAAATTATTATCTTACACCGCGTTAATTAACTGATTTTTAATTTTTACTAGCAAATTACCATACAAAATTTTTGAAATAGTTTTTTACTTTCAAAAAAACTTTGATTATCAGCTGAATTCGCAACTTTAATCAACGCCCGGATGGCGGAATTGGTAGACGCGCTAGCTTCAGGAGCTAGTGAGAGCAATCTCGTAGGGGTTCGAGTCCCCTTTTGGGCACTAATAAATAGTTTGGGTTACATCCGCTTTCGCGGACAGTTCCGGACACAAATAAAAATGGTGCGGCTATTTCATTAGAATCAGCATACAAGCAGGCTCTTCTCTTTACAAAATCCCACTATGAAAATTTTCCGGTAATTTCTTATTTCCTTCCAAAACATTTGAAAGAACATGTAGCAGTTGTATATCAATTCGCCCGTCAAGCGGATGATATTGCGGATGAAGGAGAATTTAATTCAGAATTGCGAATTGAGAATTTAGAATTGTATGAAGAGAGTCTTAAAAAATGTATTACCGGAAAATTTGAAAATGATTTTTGGTTTGCGCTCAATAATACGATCTCTGTATTCAAACTCACTCCCAAATATTTCTTTGATCTATTAAGCGCGTTCAGACAAGATGTTGTTAAAACACGTTACAAAACATTTGAGGAAATTCTCAATTACTGCGAGAGATCTGCAAATCCCGTCGGAAGGATTATTCTGGAATTTTTTAATATATATGATGAAGAATCCTGCCGGTATTCAGACTCGGTTTGCACTGCTCTGCAATTAACAAATTTTTATCAAGATGTTTCGGTTGATATCCAAAAAGGCAGAATTTACGTTCCTATTGATGAGATGCAAAAATTTGGTGTTACGGAGGACAAGTTTGAGTTAAGAAAAAATAATACTAACTTTGAACAGCTATTGAAATACGAGGTAGATAGAACCAAGAAGCTTTTTAGAGAAGGACGGAAACTATTACCGAGACTTCCAAAGGAATTGAAGAGGCAGATACAAATGACAATTAACGGAGGAGAAAAGATTCTAGAAATTATTGAAGAGTACAATTACGATGTTCTCCACTCACGTCCGTCCCTAACTAAATTAGACTACATAAAACTATTCTTCAGAACTTTTTTAAATGATTGATCAATCCAAGCAAATAGCGAAAGAAAGTAATAGCAGTTTCTATTACGCGTTCTCGCTCCTGGCAAAGCCAAAACGAGACGCGATGAATACTGTCTATGCTTTTTGCAGAAAGACAGATGATATTGTTGATGAAGGTGATGATAACGAAGAATTGAAATATGAGAGACTTCGCAAATGGAGAATTGAATTAGAGAAAGCTTTATACGCCACATCAGACTTTCCGCTTTTCAATAAACTTGCCTCAATTATAAAACAGTTCAATATTCCTATCGATCCATTCTTTGGTTTAATAGCCGGTATGGAAATGGATTTGCAGCATAAACGTTACCGGAACTTTGAGGAATTGGTTCAATATTGTTATCAAGTCGCTTCAACAGTAGGACTAATGTGTATCGAAATTTTCGGGTATAAAAATAAATCAACAAGAGATTACGCTGTTAATCTTGGCTTAGCAATGCAGCTGACAAATATTTTGCGTGATGTAAAGAAAGATTCTGAGAAGGGGAGAATTTATCTTCCGCAAAATGATTTAGCTACATTTCAATATAGTGAACAGGATATTTTTAACAAGAAGTACAACGATAATTTTATTTCCCTTATGAGTCATGAGGCAAAACGCGCTGAAAATTTCTTTGATAAGGCAAATCAAGCTCTCGATTTTGATGACAAGCCCGCATTATTTCCTGCCCGGGCAATGCAGCATATTTATCATCGTCTCCTCTCCAAACTGGAAACTGAAAACTTTGACGTGTACAATAAAAGAATAAAAGTCGGCACATTCGAAAAAGCCGCAATATCTGTTGGCGTTTGGGCTAAGTATAATCTCGTTTACTGATGAAACGTGTTATTGTTTTCGGTGGAGGATTTGCCGGTCTAAGTACTTCAGTTTACCTTGCAGAAAACAATTTTGAAGTCACTCTCCTTGAAGCATCTCCCAAACTTGGCGGACGCGCATACTCTCTTTTAAACGATTCACAAAATGATATCTTTGATAACGGTCAGCATATTTTGATGGGTTGTTATGAAGAGACAATTGCCTTCCTAAAAAAAATTAATTCGTTGGATAAACTGGAGATTCAAAAATCTCTTTCCATTCCTTTTGTTAAAAGAGGCGGCTCAATTCATAGACTTGATTCAAAAAAATATTTTTACCCATTGAATCTTTTATATGGAATTATGAATTACAAAGCTCTTTCTGTAAAAGAAAGATTAAAAGTGATCGATTTCTTTTTAGATCTTCTCTGCTGTTATTCATGCGATCTAAAAGATAAAACAGTAAGTGAATGGCTTAAATGCAAAAATCAAAGCGATAATTCGATTAAAGCATTCTGGGAAATTCTTGTTGTTGGCGCATTCAATACAACTGTGGAGAAAGCCTCTGCGGAAATATTTGCGGAAATTTTAAAAAGAATTTTTTTAACTGGAAATAACTCTGCCGCAATTCTTTTACCAAAAGCCGGATTGACACAACTCTACATTGAAGATTCCATAAAGTTCATTACAAACAGAAAAGCAAAAATTAATCTCTCGGAAAAAGTAATTAAAATAATTCTGGAAGGAAATAAAATTACCGGAATCGTGACGGACCGAAATACTTATAACGAATTCGATTTTGTCATCTCTGCCGTACCGGCATACGCACTCGAAAAAATAGATTTTCTTTCAAATCAAAAAATTGAGTTTCCCGGACTTGAGTATTCTCCAATTGTCAATGTTCACCTATGGCTTAAAGAGAATCCATTTAATGAAAAATTTTATGGATTGATTGATTCCAAAATACATTGGGTCTTTAATCATGGTAAGCACATTAGTCTAACCGCAAGTTCAGCGGACATTCTAACCAAGATGGAAAATGAAAAAATAGTTGATGAATTTATTTCCGAGTTAGAAAGATATTTCCCTATATTCCATAGAGAAATTATCCTTGATTCAAAATTTATTAAAGAGAAACGTGCTACGTTTGTCCCTGATATTGTTTCGAATGAATTAAGGAAAAATTTCTTTTTGTCTTTTGAAAATTTGTTCTTTGCAGGTGACTGGATTAATACTGGACTGCCCTCTACAATAGAAAGTGCGGTTTTAAGCGGCAGATTAGCCGCCGGTAATGTAATCACTTCTCTAAAGAAATTGATTTAGAGAATTTTAATATAAACTAATACTCTTAAAAGTAAGGAGGAAAGTATGTCCATCCTAAAGGATAAGTTACGCGAGAAAATAGTAGCTGAACGTCCGAGAACAGAAAAGTTATTAAAAGAATACGGCAATGTTAAAGTTGATGAAGTCACAATTGGTCAAATCATCGGCGGTATGCGTGATATCAAAAGTCTTGTGACGGATATCTCTTATCTAGATCCTTTTGAAGGAATTCGTTTCCGAGGATTCACAATTCCAGAAGTATTTGAAAAACTTCCCAAAGTTGCCGGAAGTGAAATGCCTTCTGTTGAAGGATTTTTCTATCTTCTTCTAACGGGAGACATTCCAACTGAAAAAGAAGTTGCTGAAGTTAAAGCTGAATTCGATAGCAGAAAAACTGTTCCGTCATATGTATTTGATCTTCTTCGTGCAATGCCTCTCGATTCTCATCCAATGACTATGTTGGCAACTGCAATTATGTGTATGCAAAAAGATTCTGTCTTTGCTAAAGAATATCATAAAGGATTGAAAAAAGGAAATTATTGGGAAGCCTATTACGAAGACGCAATGGATCTCCTTGCAAAACTTCCTGAGATTGCAGCTTTCATATATAGATTGAAATACCGTGATGGTAAAATTATTGCCGCAGATCCTAAATTGGATTTTGGCGGAAACTTTGCTCACATGATGGGCATTGATAAACCTTACGACGATGTTGCAAGAATGTATTTTATTTTACATAGCGATCACGAAAGCGGTAATGTCAGCGCACATACCGGTCATTTGGTAGCAAGCGCACTTTCTGATATGTATTATGCTATCAGCGCAATGTTAAATGGATTAGCCGGACCATTACATGGTCTTGCAAACGAAGAAGTATTAAGATGGCTTCATGGTGTAATGGAATCAATGGGCGGAAAAGTTCCGACAGAGGAAGATATTAAAGCTTTCGTTTACAAAACTCTGGAGACAGGTGTAATTCCTGGATTCGGTCATGCAGTTCTAAGAAAGACGGATCCCCGTTATACGGCACAAAGAGAATTTTGCTTGAAACATTTACCGAACGATACTCTCTTTAAATATGTAGATCTTCTTTATAAAGTTGTTCCTTCAATTTTATTGGAGAAAGGCAAAGCAAAAAATCCATGGCCGAATGTTGATGCTCAGTCCGGTGTTATTCAATGGTATTACGGAGTTAAAGAGTATGAATTCTATACCGTATTATTCGGTGTAGGACGCGCACTTGGTGTTTGTTCAAATATCATTTGGGCAAGAGCTCTTGGCTATCCGCTTGAAAGGCCAAAATCTTTAACGACTGCAATGCTTGAAGAAGTAGCCTTCGGAAAGAAATAAAATTTTCGGATAGAAAATTAAAATGTGCCCCGATTCGTCGGGGCTTTTTATTGGTCGTTCTTTATATTTGCACCAAACTAAAATTGATATTTAAATGATTGATAAGAAAAAACTATTTCTGATTATTGCAATTCCAATTGCTTTTACAATTTTGATCTCACTTGTTGTATTTTATTATTTGAAAAGTGAAAAAGCATCACGTCAGGCACCTATAATTATAACAGAGAATGAAAGAAGAATTTATTCTCCACCGATTCCGGAAGAATTGGACTTTTGCGGTGAACGGGTTCCGCTTGAAGATTTTGATGTTCGCGAACGCATTGATAGAGAATTCTTAGTAAATACCTACTGGCATTCGGCAACATTACTTTATTTAAAAAGAGCCAACAGATGGTTCCCAATAATCGAACCGATATTAAAACGGAATGGTATTCCAGATGACTTCAAATATATGTCGGTTGCAGAAAGCGGAATTATTAATTCAGTAAGTCCCGATGGTGCAACCGGTTTTTGGCAACTCATGGAACCTGCAGCAAAAAAATATGGTCTCGAAATAAATGCCGAGATTGATGAACGGTTTAACATTGAAAAAGCCACGCAGGCAGCATGTGATTATTTGAAAGAATCTTATTTGAAATTTGGCAGTTGGACATTGGCCGCAGCTTCTTATAATATGGGTTTAGATGGCATTGAAAAGCAGATTGCACGTCAAAAATCTAAAAATTATTACAACCTTTTCCTGAATGATGAGACGTACCGTTTTGTGGCAAGAATTATAACTCTTAAGGAAATCTTTAAGGATCCGAATAAATATGGTTTTTATTTCTCTGATCACGATCTCTATCCTCAAATTGAAACCCTTGATGTGAAGGTGAACTATCCGATAAAAGATTTAGCCGATTTTGCGAAGAGTAACGGAATTAACTACAAAATTTTAAAAATATTCAATCCATGGCTTAGGGATAACTTTCTGAAGAATAAATCCCGCAAATCTTATTATATCAAAATTCCAAAAGCAGGCGAAATTAACATAGTCCCTGAATAAAAAAATCACTTTGAAAGATTATTTATTTGCTGTGAAATAACTATTTTTTTTTATCTTTGACAAACGGAATATCCAACCAAACCTTTGTCATCAAATGCCTATCAAAAAAAAAGTAAAATACATCTTTGTAACCGGAGGAGTTGTTTCGTCCCTTGGTAAGGGTATAACTGCTTCTTCCATCGGGTTACTTTTAAAACTACGCGGTTATAGTGTCACCATCCAAAAGTTTGATCCTTACATCAACGTTGATCCCGGCACTATGAATCCTTTTCAGCATGGAGAAGTCTATGTAACTGATGACGGTTCTGAAACCGATTTAGACCTTGGTCATTACGAACGCTTTCTTGATGTTGACATGTCCCGCTCCAACAATACAACAACCGGGCAGGTTTATTACGAAGTAATTAATAAAGAGCGGAGGGGAGATTACCTTGGCGCAACTGTCCAAGTCATTCCGCACATTACAGATGAAATTAAAAAACGAATGAAAGTTCTTGGCGACAGCGGAAAGTATGATATTATCATTACCGAGATTGGCGGCACCGTCGGCGATATTGAGAGTCTTCCTTTTATTGAAGCTATGCGACAAATAATGCTGGAAATGGGTAGAAAGAATGTAATTAATCTTCACGTTACTCTTGTTCCTTATATAAGTTCTGCCGGAGAAATGAAAACCAAACCAACTCAGCATGCAGTAAAAAACTTGCTGGAACTAGGAGTTCAACCGAATATTTTGGTTTGCCGTTCTGAAGAAAAATTATCAAAAGAAATCCGCGAGAAGATCGCTCTTTTTACAAATGTTAAGGCAGAAGCTGTTATTTCTGCATACGATTGTGCTACAATCTATGAAGTACCTCTTGTTTTATATGATCAGAACCTGGATCAAATTATTTTGAATCGGCTTAAATTACCGGAGCTGAATATTAAACTTGAAGACTGGCGGAGTTTTGTAGATACGATTAAAAATCCTTCGGGAACTGTCAAAATTGCTGTTGCCGGAAAGTATACCGAAAATAAAGATTCATACAAGAGTATTGTTGAAGCGTTTGTACATGCTGGTTCAGAAAATAATGTTAAAGTTGTTGCCGATTTTATTAGTTCCGAAGCAATCGAAGATAAAGGTGCGGCAAAGTTTCTTAAAGATTACGATGGATTACTAATACCGGGCGGTTTCGGTGAGAGAGGAATAGAAGGTAAAATTGAAGCAATAAAATATGCCCGGGAAAATAAAATTCCATTTTTTGGAATTTGTTTAGGAATGCAATGTGCCGTAATAGAATTTGCACGCAATGTTTGCGGAATTAAAAAAGCTAACAGCGCGGAATTTGAAAAAAATGCTTTTAATGTTATTCATATAATGCCGGACCAGTTAAAGGTAACAATGAAAGGTGCAACGATGCGCTTAGGCGCTTATCCTTGTATATTGAAGAAAAATACAAAATCTTACGATGCATACCGCAAGCCTAAAATTTCCGAACGGCATCGTCATCGTTACGAAGTGAACAATAAGTTCAGAGAAATTTTGGAAAAGTATGGAATGATAATAAGCGGCGTATCACCCGATGAAAAATTAGTAGAGATGACTGAATTGGCAGATCACCCATGGTTTGTTGGATGTCAATTTCACCCGGAACTAAAATCTCGTGCAACAAAAGCTCATCCTCTTTTCAGAGAATTTGTAAAAGCTGCTGTCCAATACTCACAGAGGAAAATTCAAAATTGAAACCAAAATATTTTTTATTCGTTCTCCTATTTACAAGCGCATCAATTTTCAGCCAGTCTCAATTGCAGTCTCTTATAAATCAAGGTATGAATCAAGCATACAATATGGAATTGAGTGCGGCAGAAAAAACATTTAATAAAATATTAGAATTGAAACCCAATTCTCCGCTCGGCTACTACTATATAGCGAAAATTCATTTTTGGATCTATCTCGGTTCCAGAGATCCGGGCGAGTATCCAATCTTTATTAAATTTGCAGACCTAGCCCAGTCAAAAATTGAGATTCTACTCGAGAAGAATCCAAAAGATTTTCAAACAAAATATATTGCCGGGAACCTTGCATTATATAGGGCTATGGCTCAATCTACAAATAATTCCTCGGTTGATGCGTTTTGGTCGAGTAAGAAAGCTGTGAACTATTTTGAAGAAACACTAGAGTTAAATCCCAAATTTTATGATGCTTATCTTGGATTAGGTTTGTTTGATTATGCAATGAGTTTTGTACCGGATTTTATGAAATGGGCAGTTAATCTAACCGGACTTTCATCTGACAAAGCACGAGGCTTCCGATACATCAAATTAGCTTTTAGAAAAGGAACTCTAGATAAAACTGAGGCATCATTTCATCTTTCCAAAATTTATATTGATTATCTCTCTGAGTACGATAGCGCATTCATGCATCTGCAAAATTTAATTTCCCGGTACCCGAGTAATACTTTATTCCTTTATCAATATGCGATCAGTCTTATAAAAGATAGACAGCTTGACAAAGCAGCGGAAGTATTGAATAGAGTAATCAAACTGAATAATAAAAAACTTACGCAGATTACGGCGCTTGCATATTTTAGAAAAGGAGAAATTCTTTTCAAGAAAAATCAATTTAGAGCCGCAATAAAACAATATGATAAATTTTTAGACTCGTCCCGGGAGCTTGATTTTACTGGTCTTGCTGCATTGAACACCGCAATCTGTTACAAATTTTTAGGCAACGACCTTCAGTTCAAACAAGTTCTTTTGCAAGCACGCGGCGGAAATCAGGATGTATTTGAAGACTCATATGCGAAACGCAAGAGTGAACAATATTTATCAAATGGCATTACACCTATCGAGTTAAAATTGATACGGATGAAAAACTATTTTGATTCCGGTAAAGATCAATTAGTTTATGATAGTTTGAAAACAGCGTCAGCTTCAATTGATGGTAAAGAAAACAAGGCGATGGCGTTAATATATTTTGCACAAGCCGCCCAAAACCAAAAAAAATATTCTGATGTTATTCATTCGACTGACCAAATAGAAAATATTAAATTGAGTTTCGATAGATGGATTGAGGCGATGGCTAAAACCTTAAAAGCTAAAACCAAATACTTAACAGGTTCCAAAGAGGAAGCCAAGGATCTATTAAATGATGCAGAAGACGAAAATGATTTTGAGTTCAAGGATTACATCCAATCGCAGATAGAGTGGCTTAGAAGAAGGTTAGATAAATAAAAGCGCCCGAGCCATATAAATCTTTATAAAATCACTACTTATTAATTGATTATTTATCTTCATTTAGATAATTTTTTCCACCAAAAATTGTGATCTATGTTTAATATCGCTGTCTTCGCTTCCGGCAGAGGATCTAATTTTAAATCTGTATTTGAAAAAGTTCCGAAAGAAAAAATTAGAATTTGTGCTCTTGTAAGCGATAAAAAAGATTGCGGTGCTGTTGAGTTTGCAACTCAAAATGAAATTCCGGTTTTTTTGGTTAGCGCTAAAATGCAGTCTGGATTTTTTAATTATGAAGAATTAATCCTTCAGCTTAAAAAGATTCCGGTCGATCTTATTGTTCTTGCGGGATTTCTTAAAATGATTCCCGAAAATATGATAGATGAATTTGAAGAAAAAATTATAAACATCCATCCTGCTCTTTTACCGGATTTCGGCGGTAAGGGGATGTATGGAATGAATGTTCACAAAGCGGTGCTCAAGTCTGGCGCTAAAGTTTCCGGTGCTACAGTTCATTTTGTAGATAAGGTTTATGACCACGGGAATATAATTGCTCAGAAAAGTATTGATATTACTGGATTAAATAGCCCTGAAGAAATTGCCGAACGTGTATTACAAATTGAACATGAGCTGTTACCCTTTGTTGTAGAAAAATTTGCCGATCATAAAATTGTTATAAATAATTGAGCTGTATAATCGAGTAGTAAACGGATTGATTGTGTGAAAAAATTTGCGTTAATAAGTGTTTCTGATAAAACCGCTATTATTGATTTTGCCCGCGACCTAAATTCTTTAGAATACCAGATCCTTGCGACCGGCAATACATTCAAAGTGCTTCATGAAAATAAAATTGATTGTCTAGAAATAAAAGATTTTACCGGATTTCCCGAAATCTTTGACGGGAGAGTTAAAACTCTTCATCCAAAAATTTTCGGCGGAATTTTAATGCGGAGAGATAACGCTATTGATAAAAAAGAAGCCGGTGAAAACCAGATTTCCGCAATTGATATCGTTTGTGTAAATCTTTATCCTTTCCCAAATGTTGTCGACAGAACTGATATTTCTCTCGAAGAAAAAATTGAAAATATAGATATCGGTGGTCCAAGCTTAATTAGAGCATCGGCAAAAAATTTCGAATTTGTTTCCGTATTAACCGATCCGTCGCAATATGCCGGATTCATTACGGAATTAAAAATTGGAATAGTAAGCAACGAGACTCGTAAAAAATTGGCTTATGCCGCATTTAGTTATACATCATTTTACGATACTTTGATTGCGAATTATTTTGAGAAAGAATTTGAACAGCCGAAGACCGCGATCCGCATCAATTTCAAAGCTTCGTTCGATCTGCGCTACGGCGAGAACCCTCACCAGAAGGCATATTTATTTGGCGATTTTGAAAATTATTTTGATATTCTTCACGGCAAAGAATTATCTTACAATAACATTGTAGACTTATCTGCAGCAATTGAGCTTGTGAGCGATTTTGATGAAACTGCTTGTGTTATTGTAAAACATACAAATCCATGCGGTGCTGCAATTGGGAAAAATGTTCTTGATGCATACGAACGCGCATTGTCTTGCGATCCGGTTTCGGCATTCGGCGGAATTGTTGCATTCAATAAAGAAGTTGATGGAGCAACTGCTGAAAAGATGAATGAAATATTTACAGAGATTATTGTTGCACCGGCTTTTTCAGAGAAAGCCCTTGAACTAGTGAAAACAAAGAAGAACCGACGAATAGTTAAGATCAAAAAAAATGCTGATCAAAATGAATTACTTGTTAAATCAATTGCCGGCGGTTTGCTTGTTCAGGAAAAAGATAATTCAAAGATTGATGAAACAAAATTCAAATTGGTTACTGAAAAAAAATATACAGAGAAAGAATTTGATGATTTAAAATTTGCTTGGACTATTTGCAAGCATACTAAATCGAATGCAATTATATATGTTAAGGATAAAAAAGCAATTGGAGTTGGAGCCGGACAAATGTCGCGTGTAGACTCTACAAAGATTGCCGCATCAAAAGCGAAACAATTTGGACATGATTTGAAGGGTGCTGTAGCGGCTTCGGATGCTTTTTTTCCGTTTGCAGATGGTATTCTTGAAATCATTTCAAACGGAATAACAGCAGTTGTACAGCCGGGCGGTTCTGTACGGGATAATGAAGTGATAGCCGCCGCTAACGACAAAAATATTTCAATGATATTTACGGGTATTAGAAATTTTAAACACTAAGAGGAAAAATGGGTTTTCTTGATTTCTTTTCGACTGATGTAGCAATTGACCTGGGGACTGCCAACACCCTTATTTATATTAAAGGAAAAGGAATTGTCCTTAATGAACCCTCTATTGTAGCATTCGATAGAAATACAAAAAAAATAATTGAGCTTGGTAATAAAGCAAAAGAGATGCAGGGAAGAGAACATAGGGAAATTAGAGTTACAAGACCAATGCGAGACGGTGTAATTGCCGATTTTGAAATCGCTGAAGGAATGATTCGTGCATTTATTAAAAAAGTTACACCAAATAATATTGCAAGTAAAAGAATTGTAATTGCTGTACCAAGCGGTGTTACAGAAGTTGAAAAGAGAGCAGTACGAGATGCTGCCGAACATGCCGGTGCTAAGGAAGTGCATTTGATTGCCGAGCCAATGGCTGCCGCGATTGGAATAGGTATTGACGTTGAAGCAGCGGTAGGTAATATGGTGATTGATATCGGCGGCGGTACAACTGAAATTGCTGTTATTGCCCTAGCAGGAATTGTCAATGAAGAATCGATTAGAATTGCCGGCGATGAAATGAACAACGCAA
The DNA here is from genome assembly GCA_026390795.1 of Ignavibacteriales bacterium. Classification (NCBI taxonomy): domain Bacteria; kingdom Pseudomonadati; phylum Ignavibacteriota; class Ignavibacteria; order Ignavibacteriales; species Ignavibacteriales bacterium. Next base: position 90,794 of record JAPLFG010000005.1, on the reverse strand, counting down.
TTATGCAATTCTTCAAAAAGAATTATAACCTTTTGATTGGAGAACGTACAAGCGAATCAATCAAATGCGAAGTTGGAAGTGCAGTTCCGCTTAAAGAAGAAATCACTTTGCAGGTAAAAGGACGCGATCTTGTAGGAGGTATTCCTAAAACTGCCGAAGTGAGCTCAGTTGAAATCCGCGAAGCATTGAATGAAAATATCTCGCAAATTGTAGAAGCAGTTAAGCAAACTCTAGAAAGAACTCCGCCTGAACTTTCTGCAGATATTCTTGACCGCGGTGTTATGTTGACCGGCGGCGGAGCCTTATTAAAAGGACTTGACGAACGTATTAGAATGGAAACAAATCTGCCGGTTCATGTTGCCGATGATCCTTTGACTGCTGTTGTACGCGGTGCCGGTAAATGTATTGAAAATCTGAATAAGTATTCAAAGGTCTTCATTCGTAAAAGAACTTACTAATGCTAAAATTTTTAAGAAGACTAGCAGCCGACTACAAAGAATATATTCTGGTAATTGCTCTCTCCGTTATCAGTCTTACGCTTCTATCTAAAAGCGAAAAACCACAAGCAAAACATTTAAAAACTTTCGCGCTGGGTAATTTCGCTATCCTCAGTGAGATAACTAATTCTCTAACTTCAATCTTTAAAAGAGATGTTTCTCTTGATGAATTGAAAATGGAGAATGCTCAACTGATGCTGGAGGTTAACCGTATGAGAAAGTTACGAACCGAGAATGAAGAATTGCGCAATATGATTGCTTTCAGAGATACAAGCAGTTACCCATTAATTCCGGCAAAAGTAATTTCAAAGCTCGTAACCAAATCTCAAGGCAATTTTATCATCAATAGAGGTTCAAACGATGAGATCAAAAAGGGAATGCCTGTTTTAAGTGAAAAAGGTTTGATCGGGTTGATTATGGATGTTGCAGAAAATTTTTCTGTAGTTCGAACTCTGAATAATAGTAATCTGAACATTGCAGTTACTTTGCAAAGAACAAATGTTGACGGAATTTTGAGCTATGACGGAATGAATCTTGTCATCAAAGATATCCCGACAACCTACGATGTTCAAATTGGTGATAGAGTTGAAACTTCGGATTTTAGTACTTTATTCCCGCCGTCAATTCCTATTGGAATTGTTGAGAAAAAAGAATCAAATGTACTTGGGTTACTTCATATTATTACAATAACACCATTTGCCGATATTCCGGCAGAAAATGATTTATTCATTCTAAAAGTTTTACCAAGCAAACAAATAAATAATCTTGAAATGAATCTACTTAAGCAGAATTAAAATGTTTAACAATATTTTAAAACCGATTTTAATTTTCATACCCTTGACACTAATTCAACTGACTATTATACCGATGATTTCGATAGCCAGTATTGCGCCGAATCTTATATTCGTACTAATTGCATACTACACTTTAAAAAACGGGCAAGTATACGGAACCATTCTTGGATTTTTTCTTGGATTCTTTCTTGACCTTTTTTCGGGTGGTTTGATCGGTGCGTTTATGTTTTCATTTACTATTTCTGGTTTTTGGGTCGGATATTTTTATAATGAAAATAAAATTGAGTTCAATACCGAATCGTTTTTCTTCTTATTTATTATTTTTCTTTGTGGAAGTTTAAACGCTTTTATATATGCGACGATTTCTAATACAAACCTAAGCGTAAATTTATTTTTCGTAATTCTTGAAGAAGGTTTATTACCCGGTTTATATACTTCGCTATTTGGATTGCCGATTGTTATTTTTGCCCCTAAGAAAGGGATCTTATGAACGATAATTATTTCGGTTCGATTTTTAGAAGAAGGATTGTGTTTGTTATTATTATAGGTTTTTTTGCCATCAGTTCTATTCAACTGTTTAATATGCAAATTCTTGAACAGCCGTCTTATTCTGAAAAATCCGATGAGAATAGCGTTAAACCAATCTATCAACTTGCACCACGCGGGATTTTTTTCGACCGAAATCATAAAGTACTCGTTGGGAATAAACCATCATTCACGCTCCGGATAACACCGTCAACATACGACAAAAAATTATCTCCGTATTTAGAAGCCATTTTAGGAATGAGTCCAGGGTACATCGACAGAATTCTTAAGCAGAATGAATCATATTCAAAATTTCTTCCCCGTAAAATTGCCAAAGACGTAAGTTTTAAAGTAATAGCATGGTATGAAGAAAATTCTTCTAAACTGCCCGGTGTTGATTATGTCATGGAAACTCGAAGAGATTATTCGTTTGGTGTTACCGGTGCGCATATGTTCGGATACACTAAAGAAATTCCTTTAGATATTTTTCAGCGCAGAAAAGGTGAATATGATATCGGTGATGATATTGGCTTTGGCGGAATCGAAAAAACATATGAAGATTATCTCCGCGGCGAAAAAGGGATTAAGTACATGCTTGTTGATTCAAAACAGAAAACTATCGGCAGGTATAATGCTGGCAATGAAGACCAAGCAACTATTAAGGGTGACGATTTAACTCTGACCATTGATAAAGATGCTCAGCAAGTTGCAGAAGAAGCATTTAAAGATAAACGTGGTGCCGTTGTTGCACTCGATCCTACAACGGGTGAGGTACTTGCATTCGTAAGTGCACCTCAGTACAATCTTGAGGATTTTGCGAAAGTTACTTCTAACGAAGTTTGGAGAGAACTGAATAACAATCCAGAGCGACCGATGTTTAACCGTGCGTCAATGTCTACATTTGCACCCGGATCAACATTTAAAATGATTTCTGCTATCGCCGGTTTAGAAGAAGGTATCATTGATACAAACTTTCAAGTCCATTGCAGCGGCGGTTATCAATTTGGCAACCGTTATTTCAAATGCCTGCATGTTCATGGAACCGTTAATGTTGAAACATCAATTGAAAAATCATGCAATACTTTTTACTATACACTGGTAAATAAATTAGGTTTGGATATATGGTCAATATATGCCAAGAAGTTCGGATTTGGTACTAAAACAAAAATTGACATTCCGGAAGAATCGTCAGGAATTGTTCCCTCGACGGAATATTACAATAGAGTTTACGGTAAGAGCGGCTGGACAAAAGGATTTGTAATAAGTTTAGGAATTGGTCAAGGAGAACTGAATGTTACACCGCTTCAACTTGCACAATATGCTGCTCTCTTTGCAAATTTTGGAAAATCTGCAAGACCGCATTTTCTTAAAAGTTATATGGATACTCAAACCAATAAACAGTACGATGTTAAACCGCAATACTATGATATTGGAATCAGTAAAAAATCGTTTGATATAGTTCGCCGGGCTATGTACTTGGTTGTTAATGGCGCCGGTACGGCAACAAATATAAAATTACCCGATATTGCTATTGCCGGTAAAACGGGTACCGCGCAAAATCCACATGGCAAAGACCATGCGATTTTTGTTGGCTTTGCACCGTATGATAATCCCAAAATTGCTATTGCGGTAATTGTGGAGAATGCAGGATTCGGAAGCATTGCAGCAGCACCTATTGCCAGAGATATAATCAAGGCATATCTTCAAAAAGGCAAAAAAGAAGAGCCAAAAAACTTAGCAGCGCTTCCGCTAGTGAAAGAGGCAAACCTTGAACATTAATTATAAACTTCAGGATAGATTTGACTTATCAATTTTTCTTCCTGTTATCGGATTAATTGTATTCGGATTGCTGGCAATATATAGTTCTACCGTTAATCATCCAACTGCAAGCGGAAATTTTCAAAAGCAAGTTGTCTTTGTAATAATTTCACTATTCGTTTTCTTTGTTACTTTTTCTTTACCTCTGCAAACATTTAAAAAATTTGCAATTGCTCTTTACGGTATTTCAATATTTTTCCTTATTGCTGTGCTTGTAATAGGTAAAACAGTCTATGGAGCAAAAAGTTGGTTCGGTATTGGTGGGTTTGGGTTTCAGCCTTCCGAGCTTGCAAAACTTGGTACAATTTTGATGCTTTCTTACTGGCTCACTTATAAGAACCGTGATATAAATAATCTAAAAGATATCGGTGTGGCCTTGCTGATCGGTATTTTTCCAGTTGCTTTAATTATGCTCGAACCGGATATGGGAACGTCAATCGTTTTTTTGATAATCACGATCTCATTAATTTTTTGGAGCGGCATTAGTCTTTTCGGTTTGTTTGTTGTGTTGTCGCCAGGAATTGTTACACTGGCTTCTATATTGGGAACTTATGCTTTTATTGTTGCGCTTTTATTTGTTGTTGCAGCTTTGTTTTTCTTTAAGAAAGACTTATTCAACAGTATTGCTGTATTTATAATAAATCTCTCATCGGGATTTTTCTTTGATTATATCTACAAAGTATTAAAACCGCATCAGCAAAAACGAATTGCTTCATTTCTAGATCCTTCTGCAGACCCGCTTGGAGCCGGCTATAATGCGCTTCAGGCTAAAGTTGCTATTGGATCCGGAGGTTTTTGGGGAAAGGGATTTTTACACGGTAATCAAACTCAATTAAGATTTATTCCTGAACAATGGACTGATTTTATTTATTGTGTAATAGGTGAAGAGTTTGGTTATATAGGAAGTATGATTGTCATTTTACTTTTTTTGATAATTTTTCTGAGACTTTTCAAACTATCAGCAACTGCTAAAGATCGATTTAGTGTTCTGGTAACAGTAGGAGTTCTAACTCTGTTATTCTCTCACTTTGCAATAAACATCGGAATGAACGTTGGTGTTACCCCTGTTATAGGGTTACCGCTTCCATTTCTTAGTTATGGCGGAAGCACGCAGTTTATCAATATGGTAATGATAGGCATTGTGTTAAATATTTATAGCAATCGAAAACTTCACACTTAAAAGATATAAATAAATGACGGCAAGAGAAAAAATAGAAAACAAAATTTCGAGCGGACACCATATTTGTGTCGGTTTAGATTCGGATATAACAAAAATTCCGAAATACTTGCTTAGTCATTCAAACCCGATACTGGAATTCAATAAAATTATTATTGAAAATACTTATCAAGATGCCGCCGCATATAAAATTAATTTTGCTTTTTATGAAAAAGACGGATCGCGGGGATTTGAGACAATTCATAAAACAATGGAATTGATTTCTAATGATGTATTAACAATAGCGGATGCAAAGCGCGGTGATATTGGAAATACTTCTCAAATGTATGCACAATCAATTTTTGATCATTTTGGTTTTGATGCAGTTACACTTCATCCTTACATGGGTTTCGATTCACTCAGCCCATTTATAGATTACAAGAACAAACTTAATTTTATCCTTGCGCTTACATCAAACAGCGGCGCGTCGGATTTTGAAAAACAAAAACTTGAAAATGGATATTTTCTTTATCAACATGTGATCAAAAAAATTCTCGAATGGAATCAAAATCAAAATTGTGGAATAGTTTTCGGAGCAACAAATATTGATGAATTGAAGAATAATATTGAGTCTTTCGGATCCATACCGGTACTTTTACCCGGAGTAGGAACTCAGGGCGGAAGTCTAGAAGAAGTTACTCATGCGTTTTCCAAACTTCGGAATATGAATTTCATAATGAATATCAGCCGCGCGCTCATCTATTCCGATTCTACGGAAAATTTTGGGAGTGTTATAAACAAAATAATCAAACAGTACAATTCCGCAATCCAATCGATTCTATCTACTATAAAATAAATTGAAATATAAGTTATAGCATTTAGTATGCTATTGTGTTAAATTTATTCAGAATTATGATCGCTTTTCTTCGATTCACTTTGTTAATTATTTCTTGTAACTGAGATGAACGATAAAAATTCAAAAATCCACGAAAGCACGTTATACGAAATCTGGAAGAAGCAAAGCTACCAGCATCCTCTTAAAACAAGTACCGGTGAAGAAATAACAATTCTAGATGTAGGCGTACACAATCAAGAAACCGGTGGCCCCGATTTCAAGAACGCACGGATAAGAATTGGTAACCTTACATATATAGGTGATATAGAAATTGACAGCAATTACTCCGATTGGAAAACTCACGGTCATAATATAGACAGTAAATACACTAAAGTGATCTTACATGCATCGTTATTGAATACAAACAATTACGGGTACGTCTATACGCGTGAAGGTAGAAAAGTACCGTCAATTTGTTTCTCAGATTTTATTGAAATTGAGCACCTTGAAGAAATTAAAAAGGAAGTTGAAGTTCATAATGAAAATTCGGGTTCAAGTATTAAATGTGCGGTAAATATTGATCAGGTTAATCAAGATATTATAGAAAAAGTTTTGCAGCAGCTTGGAATTATACGGTTTGAAAAAAAATGCAATAAAGTTTTTAATCGCCTGAAAGAATTGCAATTCATAAAAGAACTTAACATTAAAGAACCGGTAATATCTTATGAATTGTCGTCTCAATTCCATGAAAGAAAGTTCAACCACTCGGATTTTAGATCCAAAGAAATATGGCAGCAACTTTTTTACGAATTGATTTTTGAAGCTCTTGGTTATTCTAAAAACAAATCTCAAATGATCAATCTTGCACAAGCAGTAAATGTAAATTACTTAAGCAAGATTGAAAATGACGGTGTCTTGGTTGAGAAGTATGAAGCCGCATTTTTGTTTATATCCGGATTGGCTCTCGGTTCAAACAGTGTTACTGAAGAAGTCTCAAAAAAATATCTGGAAAAAATCTCCTATCATTGGAATTCTATCCGTCCGTTTTATGATGGAAAATATTTTGATGAAACTCACTGGCACTTTTTTAGAATGCGCCCTCAGAATTTTCCAACAATCCGCATTGCAGGAGGTGCAAGATTGGTAAGAGAACTTCTGCACAAAAATATGATCTCTGTTATTACAAGAAAAATAGATGAGATCTACAACCTATCCGTGCTAGTTAATTCACTTCGTTCTTTCTTTATTGTTAAATCTGACGGGTTCTGGAAAAACCATTATGTTCTAGACCAGAAAGCTAATGGGGAAATTAAATATTTTATCGGAGTTGCGCGTGCAGATGAAATAGTTGTGAATGTTGTCTTACCATTCTTCTCGGTTTATTTTGATGTTTTCGGCAATCAACAATTGGCAAAAAAAATTGTAAAGGTGTATAGTCTGTACGAACAACGCTCAGAGAATCAAATTGTAACTGATATGGCTCAATCATTAAATATGAACGATCATGTACAGTCGACGATTTATACTCAAGGTATGATTGAACTATTTAGAAATTATTGTTCTAGGAACCGATGTTTGGAATGTGAAATCGGGAAAATAATTTTTAATTAGAACTGCCTCCGAGTTTAGCTATTTCATCTCTCAGCTTCGCTGCTCTTTCGTAATCTTCTTTATCAATCGCTTCGCGCAGCTGATCTTGCAACTGAGCGAGTTTTGTCTCAGTTAAATTCTTCTTAGCAGGTTTGAATTCTGCGTCTTTTTCTTCGGCATCGTTATCGAATGCTTCTTCAACATCTTCGCTTGAAGGAACAAAAGATGCTATTTTCATTACGTCTTCCGATACAAATAAAGGACTTCCCGTTCTAACAGCAAGAGCTATCGCGTCACTTGGACGGGAATCAATTTCGTTTGTCATGGATGAAATTTCTAATTTTATCTTTGCGTAGAAAGTATTCTCTTTCAACTCGTCAATTATGATCTCGGAAATTGTTCCGCCAAGATTATCAATTACATTCTTAAGCAAATCATGTGTAAGAGGGCGAGGCGGTTTAATCCCTTCCATCTCAAGAGCAATTGATTGTGCTTCGAACTGGCCTATGATAATCGGCAGTCGGCGGACACCGTAAATTTCTTTTAGCAGTAACGCATAGGCTCCGCCCGCCGATGGACTTGCTGATAAACCTAATATTTCAACTTGAACTTTGTGCACAATATCCTTCTATGATTTAATTTTCTTTATCTCTTCAATCATTGCCGGAACTACTTCAAATAAGTCGCCAACAATTCCGTAATCTGCAATTTGAAAAATGGGCGCATCCTTATCTTTATTGACAGCCACAATATATTTCGATGAGCGCATACCTGCCAAATGTTGAATAGCACCAGAAATTCCAAGAGCCACATATAAGGAAGGGGATACAGTTTTACCGGTTTGACCAACTTGTTCTCCGTGAGAGCGCCAGCCGGCATCTACAACGGCACGTGAGGCGCCCGTTGCAGCACCAAGTACTTGCGAAAGTTCTTCAACAAGATGAAAATGTTCCGGTCCTTTCATACCGCGGCCGCCTGAAACTATTATATCTGCTTCGGCTACATCTAATTTACCTTCAGATTTTTTTATTTCAGTAACCTTGACGTTCATGTTGGGTGAATCAACATTAACCACTTTCACTTCTGCTTTTGTATCAGACGGAGTACCTGGGTTGAACACATTAGGACGTAATGCAAAAATCTTTTTAGGCGAAGTAATTTTTACATCAAGTAGTGCTTTACCGGCAAAAATAGGGCGGGTTGCATTAATTTCGCCGCCATCTGAATTAAGAGCAATACAATCAATTGCAAGTCCAGCATCAATTTTCGCGGAGATGCGCGGAGCTAAATCCTTTCCCATCGAAGTTGCACCGAAGAATAATATATCAATATTATTTTCATTAACATATTTTGATATTAACTCCGCATACGCACTCGGAGAATAGTTGTCAAGCTCTGTATTCTTGAAATGTGTGACTTGAGTTATGTCGTAAGAACCAACCTTTTCCAAACCTTCAATTTCATTTCCAATTGTTATAGCCTCGGCAGAACCGGAAAGTTTTACGGCTAAATCAGAAGCAACTTTTGCTGCTTCTAACGAAGGTTTTTTGATAATACCATTTCTTTGCTCGATAAAAACTAAAATTTTATTTGGCATTTTTTTTCCTCAAATTACTTTAGCTTCTTCTCTTAGAAGCCGAATTAGTTCGGGAACCGCACTTGCGTCTGTTCCAATAATTTTACCGGCTTGTTTCGATGCCGGTCTTTTCATAGTTAAGACTTCTACATAGTTTGGAACGGAAGCCGGTATTTTTTCTGTAATCTCTTTTTTCTTTGCTGCCATAATACCTTTCAAAGAAGCATAGCGTGGTTCATTCAGTCCTTTTTGTGCTGTTATTACTGCTGGGAGTGTTGTTTCAACAATTTCTTTCCCGCCTTCTATTTCTCTTTCACAAATTATTTTATTTCCGTCAAGCGTAAAACTCACAGCAACTGAAATACAATTATATCCAAGAATTTCAGCTGTTAATTGTCCTACGACTGAATTATCAAAATCAACTGATTGTTTCCCAAAGAATGCAAGTTCTGCTCCTTGAGTTTTAATTTCTTCTGCAAGGGCTTTTGCCACGGAGAGAGAATCTCGGTAACCGATCTCTTTCAGAAGAACAGCGTTATCAATTCCCATAGCAAGTGCTTTACGTAATGTTTCTTTATTTGCATCACTGCCTAAACTAATTGCGACAGTCTCGCCGCCAAATTTTTCTTTGGTTTTTAATGCCTCTTCAATTGCAAATTCATCATATGGATTCACAACATAAGTAACTCCGGCCGGATCTATACTCATACTGTCACTTCCAATATTAATTTTTGCCGCAGTATCTGGAACGTGACTTACGCAAACGGCAATTTTCATTTATCCTCCAAAAAGATTTTTAATGATTGGCGGAACACCAGTCCCATTTCAAGGGCAAATATAAATAAAATTTATTTTTGCCAAGCAATTTTATAAATTTGATTAGGATTGATAGAGATTATGAGCGAAGAAAAACCAACGGGAATAATTGAACCGGTTATTGATGAGGAAGTAAGTATTGGACTTCCCTATAAAGTGGTTCTTTTTAATGATGAATGGCATTCATTTGACGATGTCATCAACCAAATTATTAAAGCAGTTAAATGCACTTTTGAAATTGCACGTGGTTTTGCTTTTGAAGCTCATGTAAAAGGGAAGTCGATCGTTTTTAACGGTGAATTAAATTCATGTCTTAAAGTTAGTTCTGTCCTCGAAGAAATTTCTTTACACACACAGATTATATCGTAATATCGATAGAAAATTTTACTGACTCCCGGTTATCTTCTGCTCAATTTCCAGCAATTTTTAGTTATATTTGATTTGAAATTGTTCACTCTAATTTTTGAGATAAAAAATGCAAATAGGGCTAGTCGGACTACAATATTCTGGAAAAACAACTCTTTTCAATACAATTTCTAATAGCGGCAACCACCCATCGCAGGCACAAAAAGAAGAAGCATCTGTTGAAGTTGTTAAGGTTCCGGATGAAAGATTGAACAAACTTTCAGCAATTTTTAATCCAAAAAAACAAGTTAATGCAACCATCGAAGTGTTTGATCTTCCCGGATTAAAAATGTCTGATGATAATAAAGTGAAAATAACTTCTTCATTCTTAAATGGTGCTCGAAATAACGATGCGCTCTTTTATGTTATACGGGGTTTTAATGATGATTCGGTTGCTCATCCGATGGATTCGATTAACCCGCTGCGTGATATAGAATTTCTTGAAGTTGAATTCCTTCTCTCGGATCTTGCATTTTTAGAAACTCGGCTGGAGAAATTGAAACGGGATGTTCTTAAAACCAAAGATGAAAAAATGAAACGTGAACTTCCGGTAATTGAAAAATGCCTTGCACACTGTGAAAAAGAGATGCCTCTAAGGACTCTTCATCTTGATGAGAATGAAACCAAACTATTATCGGGCTACCAGCTACTAACAATAAAACAGCTTGCCATTGCTATAAATTATGATGAAAACTCAATACCAAGCGTGGATTCTGAAATTCCACTGCTTAATACAAAACTTGAAAAAGCTCACGCAACAATTATTCCTTTCTTTGCAAAAATTGAATTAGAGCTTTCTCAAATGAATGACGATGACCGTATAGCTTTTATGAACGATTATGGAATCAAGGAATCGGCATTGAGCAAAATTTTACGTACATCGTATGATCTTCTTGGACTTCAATCTTTCTTTACCGTTGGCGAAGATGAATGCCGTGCCTGGACGATCAAAAAAAATTACACAGCGCAGCAGGCAGCCGGAGTCATACATACAGATTTTTTTAATCGTTTCATACGCGCCGAAGTTGTACATTACGAAGATTTTATGAAACACGGTTCTTTCAATAAATGTAAAGAAGCCGGTACATGGAGACTCGAAGGGAAAGAATATGTTGTGAGAGATGGTGATATTCTAAACATACGACATAGTTAAAAAAAATCTCAATAGTCAAAACAAACTGAATTTAATTGCCAAATATTTCACGGAGAACAAATGTCAGCATCAGCAATAGAGGGTTTAGCCCCATCAACATTATGGAAAAGATTTTACGAGATTTCTCAAATTCCGCGTCCGTCTAAAAGTGAAGAGCGAATAAGATTATATCTTCGAAACTTTGCGGGGCAAAATAATTTATCCATGAAAGAGGATGAAGCCGGTAATGTTGTAATTCTAATTTCGCCTACACCTGGATTTGAAAAAATTCCAACTATCGTTTTACAAAGTCATGTGGATATGGTCTGCGAAAAAAACAAAGACACGGTTCATGATTTCCTAAATGATCCGATTAAACTTGTCCGCGATGGCGAATGGATTAAAGCCGATGGAACAACGCTCGGTGCCGATAATGGGATTGGCGCTGCCGCCGCACTCGCATTGATTAACGATGATGATTTTGAACACGGTCCGCTTGAACTTTTATTTACAGTAGATGAAGAAACCGGTTTAACCGGCGTAAACAGTTTGCAAAATAATTTTATCACCGGAAAGACTTTGTTAAATCTTGATACAGAAGAAGACGGTGCTTTTTATGTTGGATGTGCCGGCGGAATGGATACAGTAGGAACATATAAAATTGAAAATGACAAAATTGTAAACGGTTACCAACCGTTTACTTTAGCTATTTCGGGTTTATTAGGCGGTCATTCCGGAATCAATATTGCGGATCATAGAGCCAACGCAATTAAACTTTTTGGAATTCTATTAGACCGCCTTTCGGGATTTTATTATCAGCTTGCTTCAATAAGCGGCGGTTCAAAAAGGAATGCCATTCCGCGCGAAGCGGAAGCTGTAATCTTCATGAATCCGGATTTTGAATCGAAAGCAAGAGAAATTATTAATGAGTTTTCTCTTGAGTCAATTATCGAATTTAAAAATGCTGAAGCAAACATAAAGGTTACATTCGAGAAAAAAGATGATTTAACTCTGGAGATCAAAAGTGTTTTTAATAATTCATTCAGAGAAAAAATAATCAATGTGATTCTTTCAATGCCGCATGGTGTTGTAAGTATGAGTCCTGAAATACCGGGATTAGTAGAGACATCTACAAATCTTGCGACCATTCTTTGCGAAGGTGAAGAGCTTAAAATTGGTACAAGCCAGAGAAGCTCAATAGAAATATTTAAGAAAAATATTGCACGCACAGTACGTGCAGTATTTGAATTAAGCGGGGCAGCGGTTAAGGTTGGAGACGGTTATCCCGGCTGGCAGCCTAATATGAGTTCGGAAGTGTTAAAACTTTCTAAACAAGTTTATTCGGAAATGTTTTCTAAAACTCCCGAGATTAAAGCTGTTCATGCGGGTCTAGAATGCGGTATCCTTGCTGATAAATATCCTGGTATTGATATGGTTTCATTCGGACCGACCATTGAAGGCGCACATTCACCGGATGAACGGGTCAAAATTCAAGATGTAGAAAAATTTTACCGTTTGCTCAAAGGTATTTTATCTGAGATTGCTAATAAGAAATAAATTTAGCAGTCGCTTTATGCTTTACATTTATATGGAATTGAATTCCATCAACAATCATAGATGAACAATGAAGAAAGAACTTAAACTTTATGATGTACCAAGAATTAATTCCATCCAAGAGATGGTTATCAATTCTGCTAAAAATTATGGATCGAAACTTGCTCTTGAAGATTTGAATGACACTCCTATCAACAAAGTTACGTTTCGCGAATTACAAGAAAATATTTTAAAATTCGGTTCGGCTCTCAAAGAATTGGGATTAAAGGAAAGGGCTCACATTGCTATCATAGGTGAAAACCGGGTGCAATGGGCAATTTCTTTTTTAACTTCTATGTCGTTCAATTACGTTGCGGTTCCCATCGATAAAAATCTCACCAAGAACGAAATTCAAAATATTATTCACGAATCGGATGCGGAAGCAATTATATTCTCCGGCGGCTACTCAAGTATGATGGCTGAAGGAAGAAATTTTTTGAAAACGCTCAAGTATTATATCTGTATGGATGAAACCGGCGAGGACAAAGAATTTTACAAAATGGTTGACTTAATAAGAAATACCAAATCAATTCATCTCGAAGAATTACCTGCTATTAATCCCGATGATCTTGCGGAAATCATTTTTACATCTGGTTCTCTCGGTCGGGCAAAAGGTGTAATGTTATCACAAAAAAATCTTTCTTCCAATTTAATGGATATGGTAAGCATGGTCCTAATTGATAGCCATGATCGATTTCTATCCGTACTTCCGATGCATCATACTTATGAATGCACATGCGGAATGCTCTGTCCGTTGTATACCGGAGCTTCAGTTCATTTTGCCAGGTCTTTAAAAACTGTTGTTGATGATTTACAAAAAGTCAAAGCTACAATTCTTTTAGGTGTTCCACTTTTATACGATAAAATGTTTAAGCGTGTTATGAAAGGCATTAGAGACGATAAAGTGAAATCGGTTATTGTACCGCCGCTTGTAAAGCTGACGAATCTTTTCTCAATTGTTGGTCTGAAAGATGTCAAGAAAAAAATATTTCATGAACTTCATGAAAAATTTGGAGGATCGGTACGGCTGTTTATTGCCGGCGGTGCCGCACCGGATCCAATGGTTGCAAAAGGATTGCGGGAGTTTGGATTTAGCTTTATTCAAGGTTATGGATTAACAGAAACATCTCCGATCCTTGCATTGAATAGAACAGATGCTTTTAAAGATGATGCTGCGGGATTGCCTCTGCCGCATGTTCAAATAAAAATTAATGATCCAGATGAAAACGGAAGAGGAGAGATTTGGACTAAAGCACCTTGCGTTATGCTTGGTTATTATAAGAATGAAAAGGCAACCGAAAACACTTTTGAAAATGGCTGGTTTAAAACTGGTGATATTGGTTTTATTGATGAAGATGGTTTTCTGCACATAAACGGAAGAAAGAAAAATGTTATTATTTCCAAAAGTGGTAAAAATGTTTTTCCGGAAGAGATAGAAGATATATTGAACCGCAGTCCCTTCATTCTTGAGTGCCTAATTATTGGTGAAGAAGATCCAAAACAAGGGGAAATTATTTCCGCCCAAATAGTTGTTGATGCGGAAGCCTTTATTGAATTGGCGGAAACAAATCAAATTAAGATTAATGAAGAACTGTTAAATCATACCATTGCCGAAGAGATTGAAAAGACAAACAAACAACTTGCAGCACATAAACAGATCAAAAAGTTTTCCATTCGCGAAAGTGAATTTGAGAAAACAACAACTCAAAAGATTAAAAGATACTTAGTGAAAAATGATAATTGATAATGGAACTAAATCCCTTGCAAAGGGGAATCCAGAATAATATTGAATTGAAAAACTTGATTTGCCAGAGCTTTTGCTCTGGCTTTTTTATGTAATAGCTAATAGTATTTTAGACTTGTTACGAAATGGTAGAAAAAACTTCATTGCACATTGTAACAAATATTCTTAAAGTTAATTAGAAAAATGTTGACGAATTTAGGGGTGGTCATGAGATTAGAAAGGATCCAAAATCAGTTCTCATTTTTTACTATCCTTCCTTTTTTACTCTTCCTTAATACTTGCGAGAATATTGTACCAATAAATAAAATACTTACCATTTATACATCACCTAAAATCAATGCTTATACTATTCATAAAGTTGTCTTATTACCAATGGCGCAAGATGATACTACAAATAGCGGTACCTTTTACTCAACAAACCATTTTTTCAATATGCTAGCAGAAAATTATGCAAATATCGAATTTGTTTTACCGTCTATTGGTGATTCTGTCCAATGTGATACCTTAATTCCAAATTTTATCGAATCAATAGAGAAATTAAAAAGACTCGACTTAAAAAACTTTTTCAATTCTGAAATAGGTTCAGCTGTTTATGAAGAAAATCCCGATGCGATATTAATTGGTAGAATAGACAAAAGTACAAGTAAAACCGGATTTGCAATGGGAAACTATGCAAACGTTATTTCTTGTGAATTCAGATATTATCTTATTTCTTTAGGTGACGGCAGAGTTCTGTGGAAGGCGGAGGCATTAGGTGAGGAAGGATATTACATTTTTCAGTCAGGCGATATTTACCCGCCTCTTGATAATGCAATCTCAAATGGAATTGATAAAATTATCAACCGATTACCTTTTAATTAGAAAAGCAGAAATTATGTTAAACTTGTAAAATAGAAACGCTAGGGCAATCATTGTATTTATCGGACGAAAAAATATTATCCGCTCTCTTGAAATTGATGGAAGGAAGAACCTCATCGCAAATTATCAATCATTCTTTCAACAGAATAGAAAACTTGAATAGGGATTAAGGGGTGGCTATGAAATATCAAATAATCGGCAAACAATTTTCTTTTTTTGCTTTCCTCACTTTTCTTTTCTATCTAAATAGTTGCAGAGACCTTGGACCGGAGAGTAATCTGGTAAATATATATACTTCACCCAAAATAAATGTTTATAGAATTGAACGGGTTGCCTTATTGCCAATGGCACAGGATGATACAACGGATAGCGGTACATTCTATTCAACAAATCATTTTTTCAATTCTTTGAAACAAAATTATCCGGAAATGAAATTTGTAATTCCTGCAATTGAGGTATCTGATGAATATGATACACTAATCCCAAATTTCGTTGAATCAATAGAAAAATTAAAAAGACTTGACTTGACACGATTTTTTGAAACTCCGGTAGGTTCTTCAGTTGATGAAGAAAATCCGGATGCAATATTAATTGGGAGAATAGACAATAAAATACCCAAGAGCGGATTCGTGCTTCGCAGCTATGCATTTGCAAATGTGATCTCATGTGAATTTAGATACTACTTGATTTCTTTAGTTGACGGTAGAGTTCTCTGGAAAGCAGAAGTGTTAGGCGAAGAAGGATATTATGTATCTCAGCGTAGAGAATTATTTCCTCCTATCGATCTTGCTCTTTCAAACGGAATTGACAAAATTATTCCTAATTTACCTTTTACCAAAAATAGTGAACAGAATAATCAACAAGAAAAATAGAAAAGCCAGCTCGGCTACTGGCTTTTCTACTTCAGCAATTGCTCTAAGAAAATTTTGAACTATCTTAATTAATTATTAACCACAGTTGTCATATCGATAGGTGTTACCGTCATTGTAGCTTTTACCTTGGCTGCACCATCATTACCGGTTTCTGTTCCAGTACCAACAAGCGTTACCTGTTGAGCTGCAACAGTTGCAGCAACAGCGGCACTCATGTTTGAAGTAGTTTGTAATTGTTGCGGTACAACCCAATTCGTGAATGTATTGTTTCCACCACCAAGAGCGGTTGGCTTTCTGTAATATCCTTGTGCCATTGATCCGATTGTTGTTAAATCGGCGATAACTGCATCACGGTTGGATGAAGCCGCACTTGCGGTAAAAACATTGATTCCAACCACAACAGCGATACCTACAATGATAACGCCGAGTACGATGAGTAATAATTGTTGCTGACCCATTTTTTCTCTCCTTTTTAAAATTGCTTGATGAAATCAAGAATGATTTCCAGAATTACAATTCTTATGCCAAGAGATAAACATGTCTATTCGATTGAATTAAAAAATATTTGAAGAATCTGTAATTAGGTAATTTCAATATGGAAATATTTGCGATGTAAAATATTCCGGTTTAGAATAGATGTTTCTGAAGAAGAAAAAATTTACAGGCATTTTTTTAGTTATCAAAATTTTTTCTTACCTGAATTTAAAGTACAAACGAAAAAAGTCCGAAATCTTAACAAAATCGGACTTTGAAGAGGTGCCGGTCGGATTCGCCCCGAAACTTTGTTTCGGGGGTTGTAGACCTTCCCCTTATGTTGTAACAAATTTCCCCTTTTTACTTTTTATCTGTTTTTCTCTCTTCATTGCATCAGATTTTAAAGCAAATTCCTCAGTATAAATTACTTTTAATGGAATTCGATTCTTTGTTGATTTCACTTTCCCAGAGTTGTGTTCGGTAAGTCGTCGTTGTAGATTATCTGTAAAACCGATATATCGTTTATTGTCTTTATTACTAAGAAGGATGTAGACGGTGTACATTTGAATGAGGAAAAATATTTGAGGTGCCGGTCGGATTCGAACCGACGAATAAAGGTTTTGCAGACCTTCCCCTTGAGCCACTTGGGTACAGCACCATAAAATCAATTGCAAATTGATGATTTGAAGCATCAACTCAACAAATAAAAAGAACAAGGCAAAAAAAAACGGCTTAGCCGGAATGGTGGAGCGGGAAACGGGACTCGAACCCGCGACATCAACCTTGGCAAGGTTGCGCTCTACCAACTGAGCTATTCCCGCATATCAAAATCTTTGGAACAATTTTTACGTGGCAAATATAATATTGTTGTTAATGCCAATCAACATTGATTTAGAAAAAATTTACAATCGTCTTAATAAGAATTCTGGGGTAGTTCAATTCAAAAATGAGGCGTTAACATACTCAAATTTATTTAAATGAAAAGATTATCCGCCAAGTTTTTATCTTTGCGGTGCTAATAATCAATTCATGATGAAAATGTTCGAAAGAGAGAGAGAAGAACTCGTTGAAATTCTTAAAAGCAAAGGGATCACTAATAAAAGTGTACTCGATGCGTTTATTAAAGTTGAAAGACATCTATTTGTCCCGGACATAATGAAACAGCATGCATATAAAGATGTTGCGTTGCCAATCGGAATGGGTCAAACAATCTCTCAGCCTTATACAGTTGCATATATGACTCAGGCCCTCGATCCTCAGCCGCAGCAAAAAGTTTTAGAGATCGGCACGGGTTCCGGTTATCAAGCAGCAATACTATCAGAAATGGGGGCTCGTGTATTTACTATTGAACGTCATCATGATCTTTATAATTCAGCAATGAAAATATTTGATAAAATGAATCTGAGAATTGCTGCACGTTGTAGCGACGGTACTCTTGGCTGGCAGGAATTCTCTCCTTATGATGGAATTATAGTAACAGCAGGAGGTCCTTCTGTACCAGTAAATTTGAAAAAACAACTTGCCGAAAACGGCAGATTAGTTATTCCGGTGGGAGATAAAAAAGTTCAAACGCTGCAGATTATAACCAAACTATCGGATGATGAATACCAAACACGCGAGGTTCCATACTTTGCTTTTGTGCCACTCATTGGTAAAGAGGGATGGAAAGAAAAGTAATTGTCATAGTTGGTCCAACTTGTTCCGGAAAAACAAAAGTAGGAATTTCTCTTGCTGAAAATTTGCAAACGGAAATTATTTCTGCTGATAGTCGCCAAATTTATAAATATTTAGATATTGGCACAGCAAAACCAAATATCGAAGACCTTGAAAGGAATAAGCATCACTTCATAAATTATTTAGATCCTGAAGAAGAATATAATGTAAGCAGATACGAAAAAGACGCTTTGGAAATCATAAATAGATTGATGAACCAAGGTAAAGTACCGGTGGTTGTTGGCGGATCGGGTCTCTATATCAAAGCTTTAATTGACGGTATCTTTAACTCCGTAGATACAGACGAAGACTATCGGGAAGATCTAAAAATTAAACGTGAAAAGTTTGGCAATCAGTTTTTATACGAAGAGTTAAAGAAAGTTGATCCGGAGAGCGCTTCAAAAATGCTTCCGCAAAACTGGAAACGAATTATGCGTGCACTTGAAGTTTTTCATTTGACCGGTGAACCGATATGGAAATTTCAAAATGATAACAAACGAAAAGCTGAATTTGATTTTATTCAATTCGGATTAAATTGGGAACGAAGCCAGCTATATTTAAACATTGAAAAACGTGTTGATGAAATGATTGCGAACGGCTTAGTTGATGAAGTGAAAAATATTTTAAAAATGGGTTATCAAAAAGAAATAAACGCTTTGAATACGGTCGGTTATAAAGAAATTATCTCTTATCTTGGGAACGAGATCACAATTGACCGTGCGGTTGAGCTGATAAAGAGAAATACACGCCGGTTTGCAAAAAGACAAATGACCTGGTTCAGAAAAGATGACAGGATTAATTGGCTCCAAATTCACGATCAAAATGATTTGGAGAATACCGCTGAATTTATTTTGAAAAATTTTTAATTAATTTTGAAAAGAAATATGAAATAATAATATGAAAGAAAAAATCAGAATTGCATCGGGGCAAGGTTTCTGGGGTGACTTAATTGACGCACCGTACACACAGGTAACTGCCGGTGATGTTGATTATTTAGTCATGGATTACCTTGCCGAAGTGACTATGTCAATTCTTCAGAAACAGAAGAATAAGAATCCTAAGCTTGGCTATGCGCGCGATATTCCGGAATTGATGGAAAGAATTCTTCCAATCTGTAAGGAAAAGAAAATTAAGGTCATTACGAACGGAGGCGGCGTTAATCCCGAAGCTTGTGCTGAGGCAATTCTTGAAGTTGCAAAAAAGCTTTCTATAAAAGATTTAAAAATTGCAGTGGTTGTCGGTGATAATATCAAAGATCGCCTGGATGAAATTATTTCTGCCGGATGTGAATTGAAAAATATGGAAACCGGAGAATCGATTAAAAATGTTAAAGACAAATTGTTAAGTGCAAATGTCTATTTTGGCGCAATGCCTATTGTGGAAGCGTTGAAACAAAACGCCGATATAGTAATCACCGGAAGAACTACAGACACCGGTTTGACTCTTGCACCTATGATATATGAATTTGGTTGGAAAGAGAACGATTACGATTTACTTTCAGCAGGTACAATTGCCGGACATATTTTAGAATGCGGCGGGCAAGCAAGCGGCGGTAACTTTTTAGGCGATTGGCAGTCAATCCCTAATCTTGCTGAAATTGGTTTTCCTATTGCCGAAGCATATCCGAATGGCGAAGTAATCATCACTAAGCATGAATCGCTCGGCGGGAAAGTAAGTTATGAAACTGTTGCCGAACAACTTGTTTATGAAATTGGCGATCCGAAAATTTATATAACACCGGATTGCGTTGCGGATTTTACTTCTATTCATCTTGAAGAAATTGCACCGAACCGTGTTAAAGTTTTCGGAATAACAGGGAATAAAGAAACAGAATTTTATAAAGTGTCATGTTCATATTCCAGCGGTTACTCATCATCCGGAAGTTTAACTTATTCATGGCCGAAAGCATTAACAAAAGCAAAAGCTGCAGATAAAATTTTACGCGAACGATTGAAAAATCTCAATCTCAAGTTCGATGAAATTAGAACTGAGTTTATTGGTTACAATGCATGTCATGGTCCACTGGCAACAGAAATTGATGAAGATAAGATCAACGAAGTGATGCTTCGCGTCGGTGTACGCGGAAGTGATTATGATTCAATTGAAAGATTCGGCAAGGAAATTGCGCCGTTGATTTTAACCGGACCTCCAGGCGTAACTGGATTTGCCGGAGGAAGACCGAAGCCAAGCGAAGTAGTTGCTTACTGGCCGGCTCTAATGCCGAAAAATTTAGTTAAACCTGAAGTCAAATTATTTGAGTTGTAGAATGAAAATAAAACTGATTGATATTGCACACGGACGAAGCGGCGACAAAGGTGACGCCGCAAATGTCGGTATAATTGCATATAATGATGATGGCTATGAAATAATTAAAAAGCATCTGACTGTTCAGAATGTAAAAAAACATTTCGAAGGGATTTGTCTTGGCGAGGTTGAACGGTTCGAAATGCCTAATATCCGAGCACTTAATTTTTTGTTGCATAACACTCTTGGCGGCGGCGGGACCGTATCACTCAAGCACGATGCACAAGGAAAAACTTTAGCTTCTGCATTATTAAGAATGGAAATAGAAGTTTAATTTTGTAGTGAAGAGTTTGTAACTCTTCCAAAAAAAATATTTAATGGTTATAAACTATTACTTACTTTAAAAAATCAAAGGGAATAAAATGTTCGAAGATCAAATAAAAAGGCTTAACGACTACGCATTGAAAATCGAGAATCTACGAGGTTATCTTTAAGTTAGCCGATAAAGAAAAGCAAATAGAAGAAATCCGCAATAAAGCCGAAGCTCCGGGATTCTGGAATGATCAGAAGAACGCTCAATCAGTTTTCCAAAAATCTAAATCTCTTCAAATCTGGGTCGATGCTTGGAATAAAATTAATGCCCAGCAAATCAATCTGAGAGAGTTTATTGAACTTGCCGAAGCAGAACAAGATCAAAATTTAGCTTCCGTAATCGAAACAGAAATTGTAGCGCTTCAAAAATCTTATGCCGAGATCGAACTAAAGAGTATGCTGAGCGGTAAGGATGATGATAAGAATTGTATTCTTTCAATTCACTCGGGCGCCGGCGGAACTGAATCTCAAGATTGGGCGCAAATGTTGATGAGAATGTATCTTAGATGGGGTGAACAGAACGGATACAAAATGAATTTGGTTGATTGGCTTGACGGTGACGGTGCAGGAATTAAAAGTGCGACAATAGAAGTAGAGGGTGAGTTCGCTTTTGGATATCTGAAAGCTGAGAATGGTGTCCACCGTTTGGTGAGAATTTCTCCATTCGATTCTAATAAGCGAAGACATACATCATTCGCTTCCGTATTTGTTATCCCAGAAATTGATGACACTATCGAGATCGATATTAATCCGGCTGATTTAAGAATTGATACATTCCGCGCCGGCGGTAAAGGCGGGCAGAATGTAAATAAAGTCGAAACGGCGGTTCGCATAACCCACATTCCAAGCGGAGTTGTTGCCGCGTGTCAAACGGAGCGTTCGCAGCTCCAAAATAAATCCAACGCATTTAAAATGCTGCGCTCACGTCTCTATCAAATCGAAGTAGATAAACAAACAGCAGCAGCAGACGAGATTGAAAAAACTAAAATGAAAATTGAATGGGGAAGTCAAATACGTTCTTATGTTTTTCATCCTTACAATATGGTTAAAGACCACAGAACAAATTATGAGACTTCCGATGTACAGGGTGTTATGAATGGTGAGATAAATCCATTTATAAAAGAATATTTGCTGAAGTTTACTGAGAATTAAAAATTTTCTTAGGATCCTCGATATGAAATTTCACACGGAGTACCATTGGTTTAATACTGCCAAACGAAGAGAATATATCAATATTACGGGTGAAGTTGAGAAGGCGCTAAAGAAAAGCGGGATTAGAGATGGAATGATATTAGTTTCCGCAATGCATATTACGGCTGGAGTTTATGTTAACGATGCAGAAAGCGGATTAATACAAGATATTGACGAATGGCTCGAAAAATTAGCTCCATTTAAATCTGATTATCACCATCATCGCACCGGAGAAGACAATGGAGATGCTCATCTGAAAAGTATGCTTGTCCACCATGAAGTTATAATTCCCGTTACTGATGGTAAACTTGATTTTGGTCCCTGGCAGCAAGTTTATTATGCAGAGTTTGACGGTCAACGCCGCAAAAGAGTTTTAATAAAAGTCATGGGCGAATAAAAAACAATTGCGAATTGAGAATTTCCAATTGAGAATTATTTTTTTGTTATGAGGAAGAAAACAGATTTCTTCGATCGCGTGTATGAAGTAGTTGCAAAAATTCCAAAAGGAAAAGTAACAACGTACGGTGCAATCGCCGAAGTCTGCGGCACTAGAGCAGCAGCACGGACGGTAGGTTGGGCATTAAACGGTGCAAGTGAAAGCGGTCTGCCGTGTCATCGTGTGGTAAACCGTTATGGGGCATTAACCGGTAGAATACATTTTGGAGATGCTTATTTGATGGAAGAACTCCTTCTAAGCGAAGGAGTTGAGTTTGATGATAAAAATTGTGTGAAGATGGAAAAATATTTATGGATTCCTCCAAAGAGAAATCAAAAAAGAAAAAAGAAAAAATCTTAATAACGGTTAACAGTTAAAGAAGAAACTCCTCCCTTAATTTCAATAACAACTCTCTTTGTACTTGAGCTAAAATTTTCTGTTAAGTAATGACCGTCTCCTCTGCTTTCAAACCCATGAATATTTTTTGAACTTAATGCCATATCAGATTGAATTTCGCATCCGGTTGAGCTTGGTACATCGATTGTAATATTTGCTGCGCCCATCTCGATATTTACATTGGTCTCATCATTTCTATCACCAAGCTTAAGATGTGTTGTAGAAGCGCCGGTATGGATATCTACATTTCTTATTTTGAATTTAGTTAGGTCAAGAAAGGATTTTGAAGCACCAACATCAAGAGTAATATTCCAAACCGGTTTTTCGTTTAGAGCTATGCTAAGGTGATTATTGAATGCGTTTCTGAAAAATCGAAATTTTCTTGTATGAAGACTAAATTGCACATTCGCAGAAGTATCATCTTTCCAAGATTCAAAATCATATTCGGCAAAACTTCCTTTCGATTTTCCTTCTGCAAGTTTCTCAGTTGAATTACCAATTAAAAAAGTCCCGGCTCCGGAGTTGATTTGCAGATCGGCAGTTTTGATTGAAGGATCAAAATCTTCATTATAAAATTGTGTATACGGAGAATCATTATCGGAAAAATCAAAACTGTAAAATCCATCATCGATTATTCCGAATAGAAGGAGTGCAAGGAAAACGCCGAATAAAGCACTAATTACCGGGCGTACAATATTTTCTTTGAAAATAACCAGAGCACCCCAGAATACAAAAATTAACGGCCACAAATCCCAAACAAAACCAAACGAACTTTGAAATATGTTATACTTCGTCAGCAAAAAAAGTGCGCCAAGAGTCAAAAGAAAAAAACCCCAAAATAATTTTCCCGTTTTCATTTTATCTCTCCATTACTTTTTCAATGAATTCCAAATTAATAAACCGCCGAGCAATACAAATGCGATTGGCAGAATGTCTCTAAAATCGAAAGACGGAATAAAACGATCTGCAAAAAAGATTAGTCCGAGGGCAATCAGAATTGTTCCGGCAATAACCCTTCCTGAACCTTGTTTCTTTGCTTCTGCGGGAATTCCATCAAAATTCATTGATGGTGCACTTGCTTGTTGTCCTTCTGTTTTTGGCTCATCATTTTTAACTGCATATGCAATCTCAAACGGTTCTTCAGGAATAACAATCCAAAGAATTATATAAAGTATTAATCCGATTCCATGCATCATCGTAAACACAACAAATAGAATTCTAACTATGATAGGATCAATGTTGAAATATTGAGCCAGTCCGCCGGCAACTCCACCGAATACCTTCACTCTGCGTGAACGATATAACTTATCTCTCATAATGTCGCCTCTTTATTTGTTTCTGTCAATTAAGACGCTCTGTTTAATAAAAGGTTTGAAAAATATTGAAACAATTAGCCCCCAAGATTTGAAAATACTCTCCTTCTTACTAACTTTGACTAAAAGATAAAGTGATTTTTGATTAATGAAAATAGCTGTCTGTCAATACAATTCGATTATCGGGGATTTGAAAGGCAACACGACTAAAATTCTTTCCGGGTATAAACGTGCGGTTAACGAAGGAGCAGAGCTGGTTGTCTTTTCGGAATTGTTTCTGTGCGGATATCCGCCGCTGGATCTTGTTGAAAAAAAAGAATTTCGTGAAGCTGTTAGAAATGCCGCAACCGATATAGCCAAGCAGACTAATAATGTTGGATTGATCTTTGGAACTATTACAGAAGATTATGAAGACAAGATTGGTACCGGCGTCTATAATTCTGCATTGCTCTGTTATGACGGTAAAATTCAGTTCATGCAAAACAAAACATTAATTCCTAATTACGATGTATTTGATGAAGTCCGTTACTTTGAATCCTCAAAAGATGTTTTTATTCATGAATTCAGAGGAGAGAAACTCGGGATTTCAATCTGCGAGGATATTTGGAATGATGCCGATTACTGGAAACACAGACGTTATATTTTTGATCCCGTTCAGAAACTTGTTGATGACGGCGCAACTCTTTTGATAAACATTTCAGCAAGTCCATATGCTTATGGTAAACGAAAAGAAAAATTTGAAATGCTTTCCGTTTTAACCAAAAATGATAAATCTCCTTTAGTCTATGTTTGCTCTGTAGGCGCTCAGACGGAATTGATTTTTGACGGCGGAAGTATGTGTCTTAATTCTTCAGGAAAGTTAGATATGATAGGGAAAACTTTTGAAGAAGATTATTTTATTTATGACTCTAAGAAAAATTATAGCGAGATTGAGAAAGTTGAATCGAATTTTGAAGAAGAAGTTCTAAATGCTTTAGTACTCGGTTTGAAAGATTATGCCGGTAAAACAGGATTTAAAAAAGTATTAGTTGGTTTAAGTGGCGGTATTGATTCTGCAATTGTCGCTTTTATTGCAGTCAAAGCTCTGGGTGCGGAAAATGTACACGTTGTTATGATGCCATCAAAATTTTCAAGTAACGGAAGTGTCGAAGATTCAGAGAAACTAATTAAAGAATTAGGCATCTCATCGGAGAATATTCCCATCCAGCCCGTGGTTGATAAAGCTCTCGATATGTTGAAGGATTCTTTTAAAGGGTTGGATGAAAATATTACGGAAGAAAATTTACAATCACGTGTACGCGGATTGTACTTGATGGCTCTTTCCAATAAACATGGATATTTACTTTGCACTACCGGCAACAAATCAGAAATTGCGACTGGTTATGCTACACTTTACGGTGATATGTGCGGAGCCCTTGCAGTTATTGGCGATGTTTACAAGACACAAGTTTACCGGATTGCGGAATTCATAAACAGCGATAAAGAAATAATCCCTTTAGAAATAATAAAGAAAGCGCCTTCTGCAGAATTACGGCCGAACCAGACAGATCAAGATTCATTGCCGGAATACGAGTTATTAGACAAAATTTTGCAGATGTATCTTGAAGAGCAAAAAGAATTTGAGGAAATATCCGCATCTATCGGGAACAATGAGATTGTTCAAAAAGTATTACGTTTGGTTGATCTGAACGAATTTAAAAGAAAGCAGGCCGCACCGGTTCTTAGAGTTTCCACCAAGGCATTTGGCTACGGAAGACGTTTCCCAATTGTACAAGGCTGGAGAAAATAAGTGCATCTCTTATTCGTGATTACTAATTATTAAACAAAAAATCAAAAGAGAAGAAAATGAATTTTAAAAAGATATTTACATTGAGCTTTATATTTATTTCACAATTTATTTTTGCGCAATTGGGTCCAACCGATATTGTGAAAATCAATCTCGTAAAGAACAATTTGAAAGTTAATGCTGGTTCACAATTCAAAGTTATTTTAGAAGCCCACATCAAAGATACCTGGCATATCAACTCAAACAAACCTAATGACGAATTTTTAATTGCGTCTAAGGTAACAGCCAAAAGTGATAAAGCAAATCTTACTAAAATTGTTTATCCGCAGCCGAAAGAATTAAAACTGGAATTTTCCGATAAACCGGTTTCGGTTTTTGGTGGAGATATTAATTTGGAACTCATCTTTTCGGTTGATAAAAATATAACAAGCGGGAAGTATTCGATTCCTATCAAATTAGAGTACCAGGCATGTAACGATCAAACGTGTATGCCGCCGACAGATGTAACAGAGAATCTTATGATTGAAGTTGTTGGAAATTTTTTAGAGTCAGGAAATCAGAAACAAGGGGTAAGTGGTGAGAAGCAAGAAGCCAGAAGTGAGAAGCAAGAGATAATAAACGATGCATCAAAAACGAATAGTGAAACGGGAAACAAAAATATTGAAAAGAAAGATGATGCTTCAATTGGTTCAACACTTGAAAAGAGCGGTCTCTTTTTAAGTTTGATTTTTGTTTTTATCGGCGGTCTAGCTTTGAACTTAACTCCGTGTGTTTATCCCCTCATTCCAATTACAATTGGATATTTCGGCGGACAGAGTGAAGGAAGCACACGCAGACTTTTTCTTCTGGGAATTCTTTATGTACTCGGAATGTCTCTCACGTACTCAGTAATCGGTGTTGTAACATCACTCAGCGGTGCCATTTTTGGTACGTTGATGCAGAATATGTTTGTAATAATTGGAATCGCTCTGCTATTTGTTTTGCTGGCATTAAGTCAGTTTGGTGTTTACGAATTTAAATTGCCGGATTCATGGGTTATGAAAGCCGGCGGTGCAAAGGGCGGAATGTTCGGTGCTTTCTTCATGGGTTTGACCATGGGAATTGTTGCCGCGCCTTGTATTGGTCCTTTTGTTCTCGGCTTGGTTACATATGTTGCCGCAAAAGGAGATCCGCTTTACGGCTTTTTAATGTTTTTTGTGATGGCATTAGGTCTTGGATTTCCATATTTGCTCTTAGCTTTATTTTCCGGTAAGATTAAAAAACTTCCTCGCGCCGGCGATTGGATGGAAGGAGTAAAACACATTTTCGGATTCCTTCTTCTAGGAATGGCAATTTATTTTATTGGCCCGATAATCCCGAAGGAATTGAATAAATATCTTCTTCCTCTCTTTGGAATTATAGCTTCTCTTTATTTGTTGTTAATAGACAAGATGGCAAACAATGTGAAGACATTTCGTATCTTCAAAATTGTTTTTTCAATTCTCGTGATGGCCGTTTCGATCTACGCTTTGATTCCTACCAAAAACTTAGAACCGGAATGGCAGAAATTCAGTGAAGTGAAATATGAAGCGTCATTAAAAAATAACGAAAGAATGGTAGTAGATTTTTACGCAGATTGGTGTATCCCATGTAAAGAACTTGATGCATTAACTTTCTCTGATCCGCGGGTTTTAAGCAGTTTAGGCAATTTTACAACTTATAAAGTAGATATGACCCAAACTGTTTCCGACGAAACCGAGAAATTGCGAAACAAATTCAAAATTGTTGGTATGCCGACTGTATTGATAATAAATGCGAAAGGAGAAGAAGTTGAGAGATTGACAGGATTTGTAAATGCAAATGAATTTATGAAATTGCTTCAAAAAGCAAATTGAATATAGATTGCTAATCCTAATTTGCTTTCATATTTTTGCAGCGCTAAATAAATACTAATTATAAATAATATTGAGTTATACTAATGGCACAAGAAACAGAAACACTTGATCTTAAAGAGGTAACAATTCGTTTTGCCGGTGATTCAGGCGATGGTATGCAACTTACGGGATCTCAGTTTAGTGATACAACAGCATTGATGGGTAACGATCTTGGAACGCTTCCGGATTACCCGGCAGAAATCCGCGCTCCCGCCGGAACTCTATACGGTGTCAGCGGTTTTCAAGTCCACTTTAGTTCCAGCGATATTCACACACCAGGTGATACACCCGATGTTTTGGTTGCAATGAATCCGGCAGCTCTAAAGAAAAATTTAGCGGATTTAAAACGTGATGGAATTATCATTGTTAATACAGATTCATTTGACGCGAAGAATTTAAAGTTAGCAGGTTATGATAAAAATCCTTTAGATGATGAAGAAGCATTGGCTGGTTATAAAGTTTACCCGGTTCCAATTACAACTCTTACTTCGACTGCGTTGAAAGACAGCGGTTTGAGTATTAAAGATATTAATAGATGTAAAAACTTTTTTGCGCTTGGTTTGATGTACTGGTTATACAATAGACCTCTTGAACCAACTCTGACCTGGCTGGTTTCCAAATTCAAAAATAAACCAGAGATTCTTAACGCAAATGAAACAGCTTTGAAGACTGGTTATTTCTTCGGTGATACAACAGAAATTTTTGAAAATCGCTATACTGTAGAACCGGCAAAATTGAAGAAAGGGACTTACAGAAATATTTCAGGAAATGAAGCTACTGCACTTGGATTTGTTACTGCATCTATTAAAAGCGGATTACCGTTATTCTTAGGTTCGTATCCAATCACCCCTGCTACGGATATTCTTCAATTCCTTGCAAGCTATAAAAATTTTGGAGTAAAAACTTTTCAAGCTGAAGATGAAATTGCTGGTATCACTTCAGCAATCGGCGCAGCATTTTCCGGCTCACTTGCTATTACAACTACAAGCGGTCCCGGTGTTGCTCTTAAAACAGAGGCAATTGGATTAGGTGTCATGACTGAATTGCCTTTAGTAATTGTGAATGTTCAAAGAGGCGGTCCAAGTACGGGCTTACCAACTAAAACAGAGCAAGCAGATTTACTTCAAGCGATGTATGGTAGAAACGGTGAAGCGCCAATTCCTGTTCTTGCAGCCGCAACACCAAGCGATTGTTTCTATATGGCAATCGAAGCATCAAGAATCGCAGTCAAGTATATGACTCCTGTTATGTTGCTAACTGATGGTTATATTGGTAATGGAACCGAACCTTGGCGTGTTCCTCATGAAAATGAAATTCCAGATATTCCCGTTAAGTTTGCTACCGTAGCTGAAGGATTTTCGCCTTATTCAAGAGATGAAAATCTTGCAAGACCATGGGCAAAACCCGGCACACCCGGTTTGGAACATAGAATCGGCGGTCTTGAAAAAGCCAATATCACTGGAAATGTAAATTACGATCCTTCTAATCATGATTTTATGGTGAAATTGAGAGAGCAAAAAATTCAAAATATAGAAAACGATATTCCGGAATTAGCAGTACAAGGCGATGCTGAAGGTGAACTTTTGGTTTTAGGTTGGGGCGGAACTTACGGCGCTATTAAAGAAGCTGTAGATAAAGCAACCAGCAAAGGTCTTAAAGTTTCTCAAGCCCATTTGAAATATATTCATCCTATGCCAAAGAATACAAAGGATGTTCTTAGTAAATTCAAAAAAGTTTTAATTCCAGAAATCAATCTTGGACAGCTAGCAAAAATTATTAGAAGTGAATTTCTTATTGATGTCATACAGTACAACCTTGTAAGAGGTTTACCATTCAGATCAAGCGACATCGAAAATCAGATAGTTGAAATCCTCGGAGGAAAAAATGGCAAATAATATAGATGTAGCACCCGTAAAATTAACTGCAAAAGATTTTTCATCGGGTCAGGATGTTAGATGGTGTCCGGGATGCGGCGATTATTCGATCCTTGCTCAAGTGCAAAGATCATTTCCTGAAATCAATGTTCCAAAAGAAAAAATTGTTTGGATCTCCGGAATCGGTTGTTCAAGCCGTTTCACTTATTATATGAGCACATATGGTTTTCATACTATTCACGGAAGAGCTGCTGCAATTGCAACCGGAGTTAAAATTGCACGACCGGATCTTTCTGTTTGGGTTGCAACCGGTGACGGCGATTTGATGAGTATCGGTGGTAATCATTTTATTCATACATGCAGAAAAAATGTTGATCTCAAAATTTTACTTTTCAATAATGAGATTTATGGATTAACTAAAGGTCAGTACTCTCCAACATCGGCTAGAGGATTGGTAACAAAAACTTCTCCATTTGGAAGCGTTGATTATCCTTTCAATCCGCTCAGTTTGGCTTTGGGCGCAGGTGCTTCATTTGTTGCACGTACTGCTGATTCCGAAGCGAAACATATGCAGGAAGTAATTAAGCGAGCCGCAGAACATAAGGGAACAGCGTTCGTAGAAATTCTTCAGAACTGCGTAATCTTTAATGACGGTGTTTTCGATCCGATCACAGCAAAAGAAAATAAAGCAGATAAAATGCTTATGCTAAAACATGAGCAGCCGATGGTATTCGGAAAAGATAATAAGAAGGGAATTAAACTCGATGGGTTTAAACCTGTTGTTATCGATCTTAATGATCCGAAGAATTCAATTAATGACGTCTGGGTTCATGATGAAAAAGATATTAGTCATGCACGCGCATTCATCCTGGCTCATCTTGCCGATGACCCGGAATTACCATCTCCGTTCGGCATTATAAGACAGGAATTAAAACCTACATACGATGAAGGAGTTGAAAGACAGATTGCGCATATTACCGAGAAGAAGGGAAAAGGAAATCTTGAGAAACTTCTTTTTAGCGGAAATACTTGGGAAGTGAATTAGCTGTTAGGATCTTGGAGTCAGTTTGTAGAAGTGAGGCGAAGATTTTACTTCGCCTTCTTTTTTCATAATTAAGCTGAAACACAAACTATGAATCGATTTTCTCCACTTAAAAAATTAATTGACGAACATAATTCATTTCTCCTTTCCACTCATGTTAATCCTGACGCGGATGCGCTTGGTTCTGAACTCGGCTTTTATCTAATTCTTAAAAAACTTGGCAAGAAAGTCCGCATAGTAAATCACAGTGCAACTCCGTATAACCTGGAATTTCTTGACGAAGATAATGTGATAGAAAAATATGATGAGGCACTTCACGCAAATGTTTTTACTGATTCGGAAGTTTTTGTTCTGCTCGATTTAAACCAAGGTAACCGCATTGTAAGTTTGGAGAAAAATTTTCGTGCATTTAATGGTTTGAAAGTTTGTATCGATCATCATCAGGATACCGAAAATGTTTTTGATTTTGTCTTTGGCGGAATAGAATATTCAGCTACTTCGGAAATTATATATGATTTTATAGAAGAGACAAAAATTGTCGAACTTGATACTTCAATTGCACTGCAGCTCTATGCAGGAATAATGACGGACACAGGTTCATTCCGGTTCGACCGCACATCGCCCCGCATTCACCGTATAATGGCGGAATTACTAGAAAAGGGTGTAAATCCGACAGATGTTTATGATAAGATTTATGATCAATTCAAATTCGGCAGAGTCAAACTTCTTGGTGACGCACTGAGCTCGATCCAAATTGACGCAACACAAAAGATCGCATATATGATTGTTACCCGTAAACAATTGGATCAAAGCGGTGCTACTGAAGCCGATATTGACGGATTCGTTAACTATTGCCTAACAATTCAAGGTGTGCGGATTGGAATTCTATTTTACGAATTAAAGGATGGAATAAAAGTCAGTTTCCGGTCGAAAGGAGAAATCCCCGTTAATAAATTGGCTAAAGAATTTAACGGCGGCGGTCATACAAACGCAGCCGGAATACGACTTTTCCAAACAACTATTGAAGATGTAAAAGAAAAAATAATTTCCGCAGCGCAACGCTATCTATAATTTTTCGAAAGAGGGAATCATGCATTTCAATTTAAAAATAAACGCAGCTAAAGATGAACTAATTCTTAAATCAGATTCCGCAATTGTAAAATTCTTTATTGATACTGATAAACTTGAAAAAATTGTTGATGAGTTCTTTCTCTCACTTAATTATCCACTGGGAAAAGTTCAGAAGAAAAATTTCATGGATAAAAAATCGAACGAGTTCACTTATTACAGTCAGACCGATGAGCCATCCGTAATTTTTGTTAAGAAGATAAAACTCGATAAAGATTTTTCTTCCGACTTCTTCAGAAATTATTTTGCCGGATTGGTCCCTTCATTAAAAAAGAAAAATCTGAAAGCGGTTCATGTTGTAATTCCATCATTCTCTGAATTCAAAAATTACTTTGAGAATGAGGGTCAATTCTTGCAGACAATGCTTGAAGGAATTCATCTTGGCAATTATACTTTTGATAATTATAAATCCGATAAGGAGAAACCAGCTGAACTTTCTTTTTCCATTCATTATACAGATCAAAAGCTTCTTAAAAGTAGTATTGAAGTTTCAGATAAACTTATGAGTGCGGTTTACTTCTCACGCGATTTGGTGAACGAACCCGCGGTTACAATGACACCAGCCGAACTTTCAGCGAGGGCTAAAAAAGAACTTACCAAAGCTGGTGTTAAAGTCACTGTGTTCGATAAGAATGAATTGAAAAAACGAAAGATGAATGCAATTTTAGCTGTTGGCGGTGCAAGCGATAATCCCCCATATCTAATTATAATGCATTACAAAGCGAATGTTAAAACGAAAAAGAAAATTGCTCTTGTGGGTAAGGGAGTTTGTTATGATTCCGGTGGACTTTCATTAAAACCAACTTCAAGCATGCTTGAGATGAAAGGCGATATGGCGGGTGGCGCGGCTGTGATTGGAATTATAAAAGCTGCGGCAATGTTGAAATTGCCGGTTGAGATAATTGGTGTTGTTCCGGCAGTAGAAAATATGGTTAACGGTTCGTCATATAAGCCCGGTGACATTGTCAGAGCGGCTTCCGGTAAATCAATTGAAGTTAAAGATACCGATGCCGAAGGAAGAATTGTTCTGGCAGACGCGTTGCATTACGCTTCTCAGCAGAAGCCGGATGAAATAATTGACTTTGCAACTTTGACCGGCGCTTGTGTTGTAGCGCTCGGTGAAATTGCCGCCGGATTATTCACTCAGAATGATAAACTTGCAGGAAATTTGTTGAACTCGGGTTCACATTCATTCGAACGTTTGTGGCGTATGCCTTTCTGGAATGATTATAACGATATGATTAAAAGCGAAATTGCTGACATAAGCAATCTTGGTCCGCGCTGGGGCGGGGCAATTACGGCGGGTAAATTCTTAGAAAATTTTGTTGATGAAAAAATCCCTTGGGCTCATATTGATCTTGCAGGACCAGCGCTCAAGCATAAATCGAATAACTACACGGAGAAATATGATACAGGGTTCGGTGTAAGATTGATGATAAATTACCTACAATCTGTTTAATTAAATTAAAAGGTCGTCTCAAAAGTCAAACTAGTCATTGCGAACGGTTCGCCATAGGCAAATCGTAAAGCAATCTCTAGCATATTATTCTGGAATGAGATCACTTCGCTTCGCTCGTGATGACAAACGATCTTTTAAGACAACAAAGCATATAATAAAATCGTAATGATTAATTAATTCTTTCATTACGAAATTATCCCCATCCACAGCTGGTAAATTCCGAAACCGATTAATGCTATTACAGAAAACCCGAGTGTTATGCGGTTAACGCGGGGACCGATATTTTTAGCATATGCGAAGAGAAAAATAATTCCCATTAAACATAAGATCAGCGTTACATAAAAACTTACAATCAACGAGATGCCATTTAGAGGGGTTTCGCTATATCCTTTAAGAAACAACGGTCCCATGACAAGACTCCATCCAAGATAAGGAGCGGGATTAAGAACATTTACAAGAGTTGCGTTCATTAATGTTTGGCTGGTTTTAGTTTCCGTGGGTACTGTCATATCAAATTTTTTCCATGATTTATAAGAACCGAACGCTAAATAAAATAAGAAGAGCGCGCCGCCGAAATGAAGAAATTTTACGAACCACAGCGGAATCTGATTTAATAAAAGTAATACAAGAATTATGATAGGTCCGTCGCTTATAATTGGAGCGAACGCGGCGGGAAGCGTGTGCTTCCAACCTTTGCTCAATGTCTGTGATATTAAATATGTAAGAAGCGGTCCCGGCTGAACTGCTGCCGCGAAAGCAAATGTGAATCCGAAGATTATGTAGCTGAGCATTTCATAAAAATTTTAATTATGAAATTATAATATCACTTTCTAATCTACGGATCAAAAAAATATTTTATCAGCCCATAGATAAACTATGGGCTGATTTAAGAATGCTACTTTTTCTCCGGGTACAGAACAACCTTAATATAATTATCACCGAATGTTTCTTTAGCTCTCTTTTGAATAATTGACTTATCCAGGGTTTCGGTAAGTTTATCTTTTTCTAAAATGAGAAGAGGATCTTCATTATACCAATAACTTGAGTACAAGGAACTAAGCCAGTAGCGGTTCTCTTTCAAATTTGTTTCGTTTGTTCTTTTTTGTATCTCTTTAACTTTGGTTAAATAAAGATCACCAATGTTGTAATTCTTCAAACTGTCTAATTGTACAAAAACCGTTTTAGTTAATTCATCCACTCTTTCGGGATTACATCCGAACCAGATATTAAACGTGTACCTTTCTTTAGGATTCTTTTCCGGAGATCCATAGACTGCAACTCCGTATGTTCCGCCTTTTTCTTCACGGATAACTTCGCGCAATTTAATATCGAGAACATTTCTCATTGATTCGTATTCCCAACGGTTCTGTGGTGTCCAGTTGAATGGACCTGTAAAAATTAATTGAACAAAACTTTTCGGTTCAATTCCTTTATAAACGTTTTTCTCCACAACCCCTTGCGGGTAGTTTATTCCGATATCTTTCCATGTTTCATTTCGTTTAATGGAGGGGAGACTGCCTATATATTTTTCAATAAGCGGTTTTATCTTTTCTTTATCGAATTTACCGACAAAATAAAAAGTGAAATCGCTTGCATCTGCAAAACGATCTTTATAAATCTGATATGCTTTGTCGAAATCAATTTCATTCAATAATTCGGAATTCATTGGGCGGCGGCGGATATTATAATCATTAAGTGTAACCTGAATTGTATCTTGAAATGCTTTTTCCGGAGAAGCTTTTTGATTTGCCAAATAATTCTGCATTTGAGCTTTATATGCAAGGTAACCGGCACTATCTTTCCTCGGCGAAGTAAAGTTTAGGTAGATTAATTGAAAAGCGGTTTCTAAATCTTTTGGTGAGCATGTTCCATTGATGCCTTCGCTTAGATCTCCTACAAACGGAAAAACAGAAACTATTTTACCGGTTAAATATTTTTGAAGCTGAATATAATTGAAACTTCCGGCTCCGCTCTGGCGGATTATATTACCTGCCTGCGAGGCAGAAACATAATCTGCATTGTGTACCAGAGAACTTCCTCCGGGACTAGCTGCCATGAACATAATTTCATCATTCTTAAAATCAGTTGGTTTTAAAACCACTTTAGCGCCATTTGCAAGAGTCCATTCGGTTACATCAATTTCTTTCAGATATTTTTCATCCACAACTGGTGATGCTTTTGGTTCTTTCTCCACCAACGGTTGATTTGAAACTTTATCTTCATATGCCGTAATCTCTTTCATCGGAACAGCGTCAATAACGGCCTTAAGATCTTGCTCAGTTGGTATTTGCAGTCCTTCTTTTTCCGGCATATTGATTGTGATTACTCTGTTATCACCGGTCATTAATGAAGGGGCAATAGCATTCACTTCTGCGAGAGTGATTGTCGGAAGATATTTTTTGTAAAACAAATATTCATATTCTCTTCCAGGGATTATTTCATCCTGCAAAAAATTGCGCAGATATTCTTCTGCATATTCACGTGAATCGGCTTTATCTTTTTCTAAAAACCATTTTTCTGAAGATCGCAAACGACTTTCTTTTGTACGTTCCAATTCCGATTGAGTAAAGCCAAATCTTTTTGCTCTTTCATATTCGGTAAGTAAAACATCAAGACACTGTCCCATTTTGTTATCCTTAACTGCATATCCTATAAGATTAAAAACATTCTGATCACCAAGGAATCTTCCTTTACCGGCACCGGCATATGCAAATGGTGCATCCGGTTTTTGTGTCAATTCATTTAAACGCTGAGAAAGCATTCCGCTGAACAATCCTTCAACCGTTGATGTGCGGAAGTCCTTCACATATATATCAGGCTCTGCTTTGGATTTACTGTAGATAGTCACACTTGACATAGGAGCTTCTTTATCTGCCGCGATTGCAAATAGAGTTCCTTTCTGTGCCGGGATTGGAAAATTAATTCTTTCTCGCGGATCTTTCGGATCAACCAATTTTGAAAAATGTTCTTTTATTAACGCTTCAATTTTTGATTTATCGAAATCGCCAACAGCAACAACAGCCATTAATTCCGGACGGTACCAATCCTTATAAAATCGTTTTATTGTTCCGTAGTCGAACGATTCAAGAATCTCTTTTTTCCCGATGACGTACCTTTCGGCATATTTTGAATCTTTAAAAAGTACCGGAAGCTGTTTCTTGAACATTCTTTCACTGGCACCTCTTCCAAGCCGCCATTCTTCAATTATTACACCTCTTTCTTTATCGATCTCTTCATTTTCGTAAGAGACATTATGAGCCCAGTCTTCTAAAATCTGAAATGCCTTTTGCATTACGTGAATACTATCAGTAGGAACTTGAATCATATAAACTGTTTGATCGAATGAAGTGTAGGCATTCACTTCGGGACCAAATTTCATACCGATTGATTCAAGATAATCGATCAATGCCTGCTTTTTGAAATTCTTAGTCCCGTTGAATGCCATATGTTCGCTGAAGTGAGCTAATCCTTGCTGATCATCGTCTTCAACGACGGAACCAACTTTTACCGCAAGACGTAATTCTGCTCTCTTTTCCGGTTTTTTATTTTTCTGAATATAATAAGTAAGTCCGTTATCCAACTTACCGATAGTGATAGTGCCATCCAGAGGTATTTTATCAGTCAGTTCTAGAGGTAATATTTTTTGATTTGCCTCCTGAGCTTTAAGGTCGGTAAAGGATAAACTTCCGAAAAGGAAAGACAATAATAACAATACACTTACTTGAATGATTTTTTGTTTCATGGTAGCACCCCTTGAATGTAATTAAATAAGTTAATGAATGATCTTCTACTAGCCGGTAACGGAAAATCTATTTGCTTAACTATTTTTGTATATCAACCTTCTACCTTATTGCGCCTTTCGAATAAATTTTGTTTTTAAAAAATTCTAAAAATGTAAAAAAGGATAATCGTTAAAATAGTGATTGAGGAGACGCCGATTGGAAACCAAACTGGTGCAATCCATGGACGTGGAATAAGGAATAGTACATCGGTTGTAGTAAATTTCGGCGGCCATTTAATTAAAATATATAAAGAGACATAATAGAATAAGTCCCAAAAAGCGAAGGTCCACAGAAAAATAATAATTCTTTCCAGCCAGGTTTCTCCGGCTAATAGAGACATTGTAACAAGCATTACTATTGTTGCTGCTTCTCTGGTTTTTTCAATATTAACGAAGTGCTTATCTAATTCTCCGAGAAGTTTTTTATTCGATTCCTCTTCTAAAATGCCAAGAGCTTTTCGTAGATAAACAACAACAACTCCTTCGAGGTGTGCCATTGCAATTCCGAAAATCATTAGAAGTGAGAATTTTTCAATCATGTTTTTTTCATACTTATTAACAACAAACGTGTGTAATTATTACTTACTTGCCTTCAAGAATAACGATAGTTATTAATTATCAATGATATATATAAATTTATAATATTGCGAAAAGGAGAATTAATTTTCTTTGTTCATATTTCAAAACAAAGTACCCCGATTAAAGATGTGATTTGGTACTGCTTCAACTTAATGTAAAAGAAATTTGTAGTCAATCGTTTTCTTTTTACTCTATTGCTTCATTACTTCATCGTAAAATATCAAAATGAAATCATCATAAATCTTAACCCGATTTATAATACTGAATAAAATCCCATTTATTACCGTATAGATCTTGAAAGATTACAACTTTGCCGTAAGATTCTTCTCTCGGTTCTTCAAGAAAATTTACACCCATACCTTTCATCTTCGTATAATCCCGTCCGAAATCATCTGTATGAAGAAAGAATGCAACACGCCCGCCGGTCTGATTCCCGACCGATTTATCCTGCTCTTGGTCTGATGCCTTCGCAAGAAGTAAGGAAGTTCCGCCGCTTCCTTTAGGAGAAACTAAAACCCATCTTTTAACTTCGCTTAATTGAAAATCCTCAATTAAATCGAACTGAAGTTTTTTTGTAAAATATTCAATCGCTTCATCGTAATCTTTAACAACAAAAGTAACCGCGCCGATTGATTGTTCCATATGCACACTTATTCCTTGATTAATTACCAATTATTACTCATTCAAAAAAAATGTCCTAATCCTTTTTTCTATTTTTCCATGCTTTCGAAATCATTTTATTTAATACGGGAGTGTTGATCTCATTTAACGATTTGATATAAAGGCATGCCTTACCGGTTTTGTGCTTACCGAGTTTTTCCAGCTCATTTTTTAATGGTTCCAAGCCGCCCATTAGATATAAAGAAATATTCTGTTTCCTTGGAGAAAAACCAAGCACAACCGTATCACCTTCGCGCCCACTTTCGTAAACATAATGGTAAAGTCCAAAACCAACTATTGAACTTCCCCACATAACCGGTTTCAATTTGGAAACCGATTCCATCATGTCGATTATTTTAAAGCAATCTTCACGTAAAGTTAAATCTTTTATTTGATTGAGAAATGCAGTTACACTATTAGCGGTTGGTTTTGTTTTATTCTCTGCCATAGCAACACCTTATTCCTTTCGAATTTACTTTTAATAATTTGTTTAATTCTCCAGTGAAATGAAAAAATCTTAAACTACACTTAAGATTCTTCATAAGCTTTCTGCAAAATATTTATATCCAGTTTTATCATTTGAAGCATGACTGATGCAACTCGTTTTACTTTTTCCGGATCCGGATCGCCCAGCATCTTAATTAAAATAGAAGGAACAATCTGCCATGAAACACCGTATTTATCCTTAAGCCAGCCGCATCTTTCTTCAGATCCTCCATTGGAAAGTTTCTCCCAATATTCATCTACCTCTGCTTGTGTTTGGCAATCAACTGATAATGAAATTGCCGGGGTGAAATTATACATTGGTCCGCCATTTAAAGCAATAAATTCATTTCCATCAAGTTGGAATGTCCCGGCAAGTAAAGTCCCTTTAGGGAAAGGAGTTCCTTCTCCGTAACAGGTAATACTTCCAATTTTTGAATTTTTGAAAATTGATGTATAAAAATGGATTGCCTCTTCTGCATTGTTATCGAACCATAAGCATGGAGTTATTTTCTGCATTTGGTTTTTTCCTATCCGATTAAAACAATTGGATGTTCTATTTTAAACAGCTGCAGACATTAGTTAGAAATCAAGCATATATTCTTTCATCTTTTTAACATCATCTTTTACTTCTTTGAATACCTTTTCATTTGCCATCTTTTCTTTTGCATAATTCAGGATTGGTCTAACCGATTCAATTTTTCTCCCGAATTTCTCCATCCAATCATAGCGCGGAAAGATCCAGAGATGAAAACCATGTTCAGTATCTTCATTCTGAAAAAGATAAACTTCCTCTATCTTAAGAAGTTCCCGCATTCCTTTCCGTACTTTACGGATTAGCTTCATAAATTCAGCCGATTCCTCATCTGAAAACTCTGAAATTGATTTTAAATTACGCAATGGAGCCATAATGAAAAAACCGGGTATCGGGACTTCCCAATCCTGACCAACATTAAAGAGTTTTGTTGTTATTATATTTTCAGCCGGGAACAGAATTTTATTTTTCATAACAAAAAGTTAAAAATTGAAGTTCATGAATTCGAGAAAAATATTTTTATTGCTAATAAACAGAAATTTGAACTTGTTGGTCATCTTAGTTATTAAACCGGTATGGAGATAAAAGCTGATCCAAATTAGTTTACTGCTTTTCAACTGTGAGCTTATTGAATTACACCGTCTTTCATCTCAAAAACTTTGTCACCAAGGTTTACAAGCTGTGGATTGTGGGTTACAACTAAAAATGTTATTCCTAATTTGTTTTTAAGCTCGACAAATAGTTTGTGAAGCAGTTCGCTATTGTCGGAATCTAAGTTACCTGTTGGTTCATCTGCGAATATAATATCCGGGTTATTTGCAAGCGCGCGCGCTACGGCTATACGCTGCTGCTCTCCGCCGGAAAGTTCAGATGGTTTATGATTGGACCGATCGCTCAGTCCGACTAGTTCAAGCAATTCTTCTGCCCGTTGTAATGCTTTATGTTTTGGCAAACCGTTAATCATTAATGGAATTGCTATATTTTCAGCGGCAACAAATTCCGGTAGAAGATGATGAAACTGAAATACAAATCCTATCTTCTGATTTCTAAGTGAAGAAAGTTTTTCATCGCTTAAATTAGAAATGTTGATACCGTTCAGTTTCACCTCGCCGGAATCGGCATTGTCTAATCCGCTTAGAATGTGAAGCAGCGTGCTTTTACCAGCACCGGATGCGCCAACGATTATAGAAATCTTTCCACGTTCAACTTGAAGAGAAACTCCTTTAAGAATATTTAGCTTCTGTTCTTTTGTCTTGTAGAAAGATTTGAAAATGTCTTTTGCTTCTAAAATTATTTCGCTCATTATATTAACTCTTTATTTCTCTATTCATATTTGATTGCTTCAATAATTATTGTTTGAGACGCGCGCCTTGCCGGATAAAGGGATGCTACAACCGCAAGAAACATTGCCATTCCGCCAATTGCAAAGATGTCCGTCCATCGAATTTCAATTGGGAGTGCGTCGATTATATACTTAGTAGAATCAAGCGGATAAAAATTATAAGTGATTTGTAGATAACAAACCAGCAGTCCAAGCCCTATCCCAACGGACGTGCCGATCGCACCTACTAAAATTCCTTCATACATAAAAATTCGTAAAACGGAATTTTTGTTTACACCCATTGCTCGCAGAACTCCTATATCTTTTTTCTTTTCAATTACGGTCATTGTTAGAGAAGCAAAGATGTTGAAAGTAGCAACCGCAATTATTAAGCAGAGTAAAATATAAGCCGCCCACCGTTCAATCTGCATTACATTGTAAAGTTGTTTATGAAGATCATACCAGGTATTGACCGAAAATAATTTTGTATCAATTTTCTTTACAAGTTTTTCTTTTACGGATTCCGCTTGCTTAAAATTATTCAAACGAAGTTCGTAACCGGTAATTTTACCGTGTAATCCAAACAGTCTTTGCGCAGATGAAACCGACGTGAATACGTATGAAACATCGTAATCCCTATTTTCGGATTCAAAGATGCCGGCAACAATAAATCTTCTTGTCTGAGGAATTGAAAGGGAAGTAATCGTTTTTTCGATATTGTAAGCCGATGTAACAGTAATAGTATCGCCGATGCGGGACGAAAGACGCAATGCGAGAGGGATTCCTAAAATTATCTTATCGTATGCACCTTCCGTAAGATCGAATTTACCGCTGATTATTTTTGACGCAACTCCCCACGATTCGTCATTCGTTTTATTTTCAATTCCCTTGAGATTTACAATCTCGTAACTTTTCTTGTTTAGTAAAATTGCTTTCCCTTCAACATAAGGGGAGTAGCTTGAAATGTTTTCTGTCTTAGCTAGAGCTTCCTGAACGGAATTAATTTGCGAGAATCCTTTTTCATCTTTAATCGAAATTCTGATATGCGGATCGAAACTGACCATAATAGAAGTTACGAGCGATCCGAAACCGTTGAACACCGAGAGGACAATTATCAACGCCGCAACACCGATTGTAATTCCCAATGTTGAAAGAAGCGAAATAATTGTGATAAAATTTAATTTGTGTTTCGCTCTCAAGTATCTTTTTGCTACAAAAAATTCGATCATCCTATTCGAACCTAATTGCTGAAATTGGTTTTATCTTTGATGCGATAACAGCCGGAAGCATTGACGCAATTAGAGAAACCGCGATTGTAACAGCCGTTACCAATAAATAATTTTTTAATTCGATTGAGATTGGGACATGTGTGACGAAATAAATTTTATCCGGCAGAGAGATGATATCAAACCTCTGCTGAAGAAGAGTTAGAACGAGCGCCAATAAATTTCCAATCAGAACGCCGATTACTATTAAATACATTGCATGAAGGAGAAATGTTTTCATTATCAATTTTCTGTTGGCGCCGAGAGAACGAAGAATGCCGACCGAATTTGTTCT
This sequence comes from Ignavibacteriales bacterium, assembly GCA_026390795.1. Classification (NCBI taxonomy): domain Bacteria; kingdom Pseudomonadati; phylum Ignavibacteriota; class Ignavibacteria; order Ignavibacteriales; species Ignavibacteriales bacterium. The sequence continues at coordinate 48,323 of JAPLFG010000005.1, read as the reverse complement.
CTCAAGAACTATCATCAGCAATGTGCCAACAATATTAAAGACCGCAACGAAGATTATTAATCCTAACACAATTGGTATTGGCTCTTTCTGAAGATCAATCCATGTGAAAATATTTTGATTCACCTGAAAAATTGTTCTGACATAATAGGGATAGCCGAGGAAATCCTGCAGCTGATCGGCAAGAAGATTAACTCCGGATAACTCTTTTACCTTTATATTGTAACCGGAAACTAAATCTCCCATCCCGAACATTTTTTGAGCTGTCGAAAAATTTACAAACGCATTTAGGTCGTCGTACTCGCTCATACCGCTTTCATAAATTCCGGAGACATAAAACTGTTCGATTGCCGGGGGATTCTCTTGGGAAGGAGATTGATCATTCTTCAAAGAAAAAATTGTAACTGTTTCGCCGACTTTAATCAATAATTTTTCGGAGAGAGTTTTACCAAGAATTATTTTAGGCAGTCCGGAATCATTTTGCAAATTGAACGAACCAGTTTGAATAAATTCGTTAAGTTCGGAATTAGATCCGGGTTCGATTCCGGTAAGAGTAATTCCTTCTGTCATCTTTTTCGATTTAATGATTACTAATTTTGAAACGAACGGCTGAATTCTTGTAAAGTTGTTCTGATATTGCTTTTGAAGTTCAGGAATAACCGTTAATTGTGACGGGAGATTTCTGCTTCCGAAACCGGTTACTTTTATATGCGAGTTAAAATTTGTAATTTTTTCTGAAACTACATTTTCAAATCCGTCTAAAACCGTTAAAGCAATTATTACAACAGCGACACCGATTGCTATTCCAATGATTGTAATAGATGAAATTACCGAAAGGAACCTGGAATCTTTCCTAGTTCTGAGATATTTCCTTGTTAAGAATAGTGGAAGCGACATTATGCTCATTATTTTTTGTAAAGATATAAATATTCGTTGAGAAGCGAAAATTGCGCCATAAAATTGACAATCCGGAACTAAAGATATATTTTTGAACTCCAATTTTAAGAATTATATTACGGGGCGTAGCTCAGCCCGGCTAGAGCGCTTGGTTTGGGACCAAGAAGTCGCAGGTTCGAATCCTGTCGCCCCGACAAACAAAAGAGTCTATGCGTGTTAATCGGATTATTAACACGTTCTTTTTTTATTGATGTGCCCATAGCTCAATTGGATAGAGCAACAGCCTTCTAAGCTGTAGGTTAGTGGTTCGATTCCACTTGGGCATACAAAGTAAAATTGTTCATTCGAATTGTGAGAATATGGTGAGCATAGCTCAGTTGGTTAGAGCATCTGGTTGTGGCCCAGAAGGTCGTGGGTTCGATCCCCATTGCTCACCCTAAAGTTCATTTATATCCGGCCCCATCATCTAATGGTTAGGATAGCGCCCTTTCACGGCGTCAATACGAGTTCGAATCTCGTTGGGGTCACATTCTTTTCTTTTAGCAAATCTTCAATCTCGTCATTTATTTAGAGCGGCCCCTCATTTAATGGTTAGGATAGCGCCCTTTCACGGCGTCAATACGAGTTCTGCCACAGGCATCCCTTCGGGAGAATCTCGTTGGGGTCACTTCTTTCTTAATTCATAAAACTCTTGGATTGATTTTTTTCATTTTGTAAATTCACACAAAATTTATGGCAGATATGGAAAAACAATATACATTTCTTAAAAGAGTTTCCGACAAGGATAAATACGTAACTCCGGATTCCGAATTAGGAAAGAGATTATTTCCTTCCCTCTATTTCTTTACCAATATGTTAAGAATACTAATCTATTCAAACCGACAGGCAAAGAAAGGGATTTATGATGATGTTAGATGGTATGATTCATCAGTAGATACTCGTGAAAGTTTAGAACGTGCCGGAATCAAAATGCATTTTACGGGAATGGATAACCTTCGCAAAGTTGATGGTCCGGTTGTCTTTGTCTCGAACCATATGACAACAATGGAAACAACAATTCTCCCTTCGATAATCAGAGCGGTTAAACCGGTTGTCTATGTTATTAAAGAAGAACTAAGTAAATATCCTTTGTTCGGACCTGTTGCGCTTGCGAGAGATCCGATTTTAGTAGGAAGAGAGAACCCCCGTGAAGATTTGAGAATTGTTCTTGAAGAGGGAAGTAAAAGAATTCAAAACGGAAAATCCATTATAATTTTCCCTCAAAGAACAAGATCAATGGTTTTAGACCCAACTTTTTTTAATTCTTTGGGAAATAAATTAGCAAAAAGAAATAACGTTCCGGTAATACCGATTGCTCTTATTACGGACGCATGGGGAAATGGAAAGTTTATAAAAGAAGCCGGTAAGATTGACCCTTCCAAGCCGGTTCATATTGCTTTCGGCGAACCGCTTTTTATTAAAGGAAATGGTTCCGAAGAACATCAGAAAATAATTGATTTCATATCAACGAAGTTTAGAGAATGGGGAAGAGCTGAATTTGTAAAATAATCCCGTAAACACATTTTACATCTAACGTATCAGAAATTAGTTTCTGCTTTACTTCTTCATTGGAAAGCTTTTCATTTTACCTGAGAATAAAGATAGTGAGAAAACAGAATTTCTACAGAATTAATAAATATATTTAGATTGTACTTTTTACTGATATTCAAAATATTTTTAATAATTATTACGAATTAACTCATATGATGCAGCGGGATAATCATTGAAAACTAATTCCTTCAAAATTCTTTTCATCATCGCATTTTTTTTATCTCTTGGATCATCCTTCGCTCAAAATAATTTACAATTTTACATAGATGCCGCCTTTCAAAATAATCCTACAATGAAAGAGAATTCCAATCTTTTACGAATCGGCGAGCTGAACAAATCTTTAACGGAGTCTCAATACTCATTGCCTCAGATTTCGTTAACATCGAATTATCTCTTTGCGCCTTTTTTTAATAATAACGGAAAAATCATTTCTACAAATCCGGATTCTAAAGCGATTGGTTATGATGCGGGAATTACAAACGGCGGACTTTATTCTGCTCTGATTAATATTGAAAAAAATATTTTCAACGGCGGATTGACGGACGCACTCCAAAAGCAGATCGGCATTCAGCAGGAACAGTTCAAGTACAATTTTGAGTTGGAAAGGCGAAATCTGAAGAAGCAGGTAACGGAACAATATTTAAATGCCTATAAATCTTTATTGATTTACCACCTGGCAAATGACGTTGTTAAAAATATAGAAGACCAACTAACACTTACTGCCGGATTGGTTGAAAAAGGTTATTCAAAAAGCCAGAACTATCTTCTCTTGAAAATCGAATTGCAGTCGCAGCAAATTGTATCGAAAGAGAATTTTCAGCAATATAAAAATGATCTTCTTCAATTAAATTCTTTTTGCGGAGTTAAGGATACTCAAACCGTCTTTATCGATTCAGCACGGATAAAGATGAACGATGCAAAAACGAAATTTACTTTTTTAGAAAAATTTAATTTGGATAGTCTGGCAGCGGTAATTCAACAAGATGTATTCGAGACAAAATATCAGCCGCAGGTAAAGTTATTCTTTAATACCGGTTTAAATGCAGTTGAACTTGAGGGAATTCAAAGAAAATTCGGTTTGAGCGCCGGTATTGATTTTCAGATGCCGATTTATGACGGCGGACAAAAGGGAATTACGCGTCAGCAAAATGAAATATCAATCAGCACAATCCGGAATTACAAACAATTTGCCGCAACCAATATCGAGAATCAAAAACAGATCACAATTTCGAATATCAAACTGATTCAAGATAATTTGAAAAGTATTGATACGCAGCTAAACGATTACAAAGATTTGATCAATCTTTCAAATAAGCAATTGAGAACCGGCGATGTTTCGATGATTGACTATCTAATCATTCTTAGAAATTTTATTGATCTTCAAAAAACGAAAATCGAAAAAGAAATTAACATGTTCTTGGAAATAAATAACTATAATTATTGGTACTGACGATATGAATTCAACCAAAAAAATTTTTCTCAAAATAACCGCGGCAATATTTCTAACAGTACTACTTATTTCGTGCGGTAATAAAGATGACAGAAGCAACAGCGAAAATACCGGCGCCCCGGTTAAAATAACAGAACCGCAAAAAATGAATTTAACGGAATACATAACACTTAACGCTACTACGGTTTTTCTGAAGAAAGAAATTGTACGGGCTACTTTCCAGGGATTCATAGAAAAGATTTACAAAAACATAGGCGATCAGATTTCAAGCGGAGATCTTTTATTAGAAATCAAGACAAAAGAATCCGCAGCCGATGATAATCTTCAAGTTCCTTTTGGAAATAAAATATTTAAAGGAACAATACAGATTAAGGCAAGTTCGAATGGAGTTTTAACAGAGCTTAATTATAATACCGGCGACTTTGTTTCCGACGGCGAACAGATAGCAGTTATTTCAAATCCATCTTCTATGCGGATTAATCTTAACGTTCCTTTCCAATATTCAAACAAAATAAAAATCAATACCTTGTGCGAAATATATCTGCCAAACGGTAAAGTTGTTAATGCATCGATTCAAAGAATTATTCCTAAAGTTGATCTAAGTGCACAAACTCAAACGTATATTCTTGAGATGAAACAATTTGAAAATTTACCCGAGAACTTAAATGTAAATGCAAAAATTCCATTAAGGGCAGTAATAGACGCAACAGTTCTTCTCAAAAGTGCGGTATTGACAAACGAAACATTGGACAAATTTTGGGTGATGAAACTTGCAAATGATACAACCGCGATCAGAGTAAATATAACAAAAGGAATTGAGAACGATTCTTTTGTACAGATTATGAAACCAGAATTAAAACCAACAGACAGAATAATTTCCGAAGGAGCTTTCGGTCTGCCGGATACTGCAAAAGTGGTAATAGAAAAGTGATTGAAAAAGAATAGGGACAAAATTGATTTATAAAATATTATCTGCGTGAATCAGTTTAATCCGCGTCATCTGCGTTCTATTGCCTTTTAATGAATATAAAATAACTTACAACTATGAACAACTTCTACATAAAATTCAAAAGTCCAATTGCGGCAATACTTATTTTCATACTGCTGGGCGGTATCTACTCATTGTTCAATCTAAAGACCGGATTATTTCCCGATATTACTTTTCCAAAAATTAAAATCATTGCGGATAACGGTGAGCAGCCTGTTGATAAGATGATGGCGACAGTTACAATACCTTTGGAGAACGCCATTAAGCGCGTTGAAGATCTAAACATATTACGAAGCACAACGAGCAGAGGAAGCTGCGAGATTTCTGCGTTCCTAAATTGGGGAGGCGATGTTGATCTCGGCAAACAAAGAATTGAAGCGCAGATCAATGCAATAAAACAAAATCTTCCCCCGGGTGTAAATATTACGGTTGAGAAGATGAATCCTTCCATTCTGCCAATCATGGGCTTTTCGCTGGAAGGCACGAAACAGAATCCGATTGAACTGAGGCAGATTGCCGAATACACAATTAAACCAATCCTTTCACGTATTGACGGCGTTTCCGAAATCGCCGTCATTGGCGGTAAGGTAAAAGAATATCATATAATTCTCGATCCGATGAAGATGAGTAATCTTCGGTTAACACCGGCTTACATTGCCGATGTATTATCCAAATCAAATTTTATTTCTTCAAACGGATTTATGGTAGATAACAACCGGCTCTACCTGAACTTGACCGACGCCGCGATAGAGAATAAAACGGAGCTTGAAAATACAGTTATACTCAATTCTCCCAAAAGTAAAATTCAGCTTAAAGATATTGCGCAGATTCAAATTGCAGAAAAGAGAGATTTTCTAAAGATAAACGCAAATGGAAAAGATGTTCCGCTGATCGCAATTTTAAAACAGCCGAACGCAAATTTAATTGATGTCTCTAATGCTGTTAAAAATCAATTGAAAGAAATAAAAAGAGTTCTTCCGCAAGGTGTTGTTTTAAAACCATATTACGATCAAGCCGATTTTGTGAGCGATTCCGCAAGCAGTTTAAAAGATGTTTTATGGATCGGACTGCTTCTTGCAATATTCGTTACAATAATATTTCTCCGTTCTTTTAAAGCCAGTTCCGTAATACTTCTTACTATTCCGATTACGCTCGGATTAACTCTAATAATTTTAGATGCGCTGAATTACACATTCAACATAATGACGATTGGCGCTATTGCCGCGGCGATAGGATTAATAATTGATGATGCGATAGTTGTTGTTGAACAAATTCACCGGACGCATGAAGAAAATCCGACTGAGGGGAGTTACGTACTTGTAACCAAGGCGATCAAATATCTTTTTCCGGCAATGGTCGGTTCATCGCTCAGTACAATTGTAATATTTCTTCCGTTCATTTTAATGGGAGGAGTTGCCGGAGCGTATTTTAAAGTAATGACAGATACAATGATCATTACACTCGTTTCTTCTTTCTTTGTAACATGGATCGGACTGCCGGTAATCTACATTTTGTTCTCGAAAGAAGAACACGCGGTTAAAAGTTTTTCTAAAGAAACAAAACAAAGAAACTGGGTTTACTTCTTCATTAGAAAGCCGTGGATCTCCGCGCTGTTTGTTCTCTTCCTTGTAATCTCTGCCTATTTTATAATCCCAACATTGCCTTCGGGATTTTTGCCGGAGATGGATGAAGGTTCAATCGTTTTGGATTTCACAAGTCCCAACGGGGCATCGCTTGAAGCAACGGATAGAATGCTTCAGCTTGTCGACCGGATTCTTCAAAATACTCCGGAAGTAAAATCATTTTCGAGAAGAACCGGAACGCAGATGGGATTTTTTATCACGGAGCCGAACCGCGGTGATTACTTAATTCAACTTCATAAGAAAAGAAATAAAACAACTGATGAAGTCTCGGACGAGATCAGAACAAAAGTAGAAGCGGCATTACCAGCCCTCCGTATCGACTTCGGGCAGGTGATCGGAGATATGCTCGGCGACCTAATGGCTTCTGTTCAGCCGATCGAAATAAAAATTTACGGTGATGATCATTCAAAACTTGCAGAAATTGCAGATTCGGTTTCAAATATTATTTCCGGCATTAACGGTATTGAAGATGTCTTCAACGGAATAACTATTGCCGGTCCTTCAATTAATCTTGAACCGAAAGTTGCCAATCTTGCTCAATACGGTTTAACACCGAACGATCTGCAATTTCAGATGCAGACAAAAATTGAAGGTACTGTTGCCGGAAATATTCTTGAGAAGAACCGTCTTGTTGATATAAGAATGCTTGAAGCGCCCGGACATGTTTCATTTAACAATTTAAAGAAGAATTTTATTTTCCTGCCGGATGGGAAGTTAAAACCGATTGATGAATTTGCGGACGTGGTTGTTACAAAAGGTGTTGCAGAAGTTGATAGAGAAAATTTGAAAGAGATGATTGCCGTAACCGCCCGTTTGAATAATATTGACCTGGGAACTGCACTAAAGGAAATTCAAAATATAATAGAGAAGAGATTGAATCTGCCGAAAGGTTATCAGATAATTTACGGCGGAGCTTATGCAGAACAGCAGCAAGCGTTTAAGGAGTTATTAATGATTCTTTTCTCAGCAGTTTTGCTGGTCTTTACAGTAATTCTGTTTTTGTTCAGAAATATGAAAGTCTCTCTGGCTATTATATTTATCGCTGTACTGGGACTGTTAGGAAGCATCCTGGCTCTCTTCATAACCGACACACCGTTAAATGTAGGCAGTTATACCGGAATGATTATGATTGTAGGAATTATCGGAGAGAACGCGATCTTCACATATCTGCAGTTCAATGAAGCGCGCAATAATAAAATGAACAAAGAGGACGCGATTGTTTATTCCATCTCAACCCGATTAAGACCTAAATTAATGACTGCGCTCGGCGCAATTGTAGCTTTGTTCCCCTTAGCTCTTGGTTTTGGAACAGGCGCTCAAATGCATCAGCCCCTCGCAATTGCAATTATAGGCGGGTTTATAATTGCGATGCCGCTGCTATTGATTGTATTGCCTACAATATTAAGATTAATTAGAGAATGATTTTATTCTAACTCTAAATTCCATTCTGAACACTAAAAGCTAACAGCTAAATGCTGACAGCTGAAAGCTATCCACAATTTCTTCTTGATTACTTTACAAGTTAAAATTAAATTGATGCCTGCTTTCAAAGTCTTATCCAAAGACTCTTCTATACGACGGGGATAAAAGTTGAAAAGATGTAACCAAAATAAAATTCCTTTCCTGGGCAGTCTCACTGTAATAACATGCTTCACTATATAAATTTTAAATGGATTTAATTCTAACGCGTTAAAGAACCATTGTCATAATTAAACACGAAACTTGATTGCCGGCTGAGATTCTTATCAAGAAATAATTTTGTGTTTAGATGATTTTAGAACATTTATTTGAGGATAAAGAACAATATGAATTTATTTTATATTAGTAAAAAAGGAAGATAAGACGATTCGCCGCTGCGGATCGAATTCAGTATAAATATATGTTAGGTAGCTAAAGAATTTATGAAAGAAAAGAATCCGTGGATATTCGTTTCAATATTTCCCAATCTTTCGTTTAGGGATAAGATAGAGACAAAATATGCTATGATCGTATCTGAACAAGATGAGAGGCTAAAATATCTGCAAAGTAAAAATGAAGCGGTTGAATCATTAACAAAATGTTTTGTTGATACAAGGTTGAAAGAATACAAACCTGCTTTTCTATTAATTCATAATAAATTAAAAACCAATCGTGAACGGCATAATGCCGTTGTATCTTTTCGTAATATAGTTGCTTTAAGTATCATACTAGATGGTTGGTTAAATATGATACTAAGTGATAATGGTAATGTATTTACCACACTATATTCCGACTATTATGATTTATTCCCGTTAAGCGGATATGCAGATAAGTATTTTTTTATACAGACTCCGGCAGTTAGTAACACAGTATCGAACTTTATAACTAAATACCAACGTGATTATTCTCTTCCGGACACTCATCATTTTCATCTCAATAAAGACGATGATATGTTTAATTCATTGATAAATGTTTGGGAAGATTATTTTATTAGAAGAAATAAAATCATTCTTTATAATTCGCTTTTTAGATCGTTACAGATGGCATACTCTGCTTGTAAGATGCCAACAGATAATTTTTCGTCTTTTTATGATTATGGGACTAAAATTGGTTTATGGATAAGTGCATTTGAAATACTTTTTCATCCTGGCGCTAATTCTCACGTCGGTTATCAACAAATAGTTGCAGAACTTTCCCAATATCAATTTTATGACAAAAAATTAAATGACTCAGTCTATCTAATTGATAAAAAAACTAAAACGAATATTATTGGTAAAGTATATAAAGATATTTATGACGCTAGAAATGAATTTTTCCACGGAAATCCAGTCAATAAAAACAATCTTTTTACATTTGACAACAAAAAGAGTCCTGCGCTAACAAAGGCAGCTCCAGTTATATTTTTTATAGCATTGCAAATCTTTCTTCAGAAGAATAATCTACTAAAGAAAAAAATACATAATAATTTTAGCAATGCACTGTTTTCAGATTTTAAACGTATTCATATTGAGGATATTTTTATAAAATTCAATAAAATACTAAAAGCTACCTAACACGCAACTCAAAGCGACCGCATCTATGATGCAGTCGTTTGATGTAGTTATCGGGTTTAGTTTTTCAGAATTAGTTTGTTGTTTATCGTTGATTTATAAAACGAAGCTGATTATAAAACAAAAAGGTAGTTGCCAAAAGCGTTATTGTAATTATGGGCGGCGCTTTTGTTGCAACGCCGTTATACCGTTTGATGTGAAAAGGATTATTTATGATAGATGCAAAATTACTTAATAAGGTAACAAGAGAGTCAATATGACATCTGTTAAAAACATGGAGATAGTTATGTCTATTAAAAAATTGTTTGTAATAATTTTTATAATCATAATTTCATCAACAATACTTATGGCAAACAATTCTGATTTCTATTATTCCAAGGGAGATTCAACACAGATGACACCACAAGAAATAATAATTGCAAAAGAAAAAGCAGTTCTAGACCGTTGGATAACCGGCGATACAGCTGGATTCATTGAAGCTGCCGCCGAAGAAATAACCTATTTTGATCCCGGCTTGGAAAAACGCTGTACAGGTAAAAAAGAGTTTCATAATTGGATTGCCGCTTTTAACGGTACATTCAGCTTTCCCGATTATGAATTGCTTGATCCGCAGGTTCAAATGCATGGGGATGTTGGTATTCTTACTTTCAACTTTATTGGATTTATGCAGGATGGTAGCAAAGAATATTTTAATACAACTGAAGTATACAAACTGAATGAAGGGGATTGGAAGCTTATAAGTTCTCATTGGTCACAAACTAAACCTAAACGATGATATATATAAAAAATATTCATTTACTAAATAATTAGTCAAAGAAAATGCGTTTGTTACTTAGGTTGTGGTTAAATAAAGTAAGAAACGGTATAACCCGCAACTCAAAGCGACCGCGTCTTTGACGCAGTCGTTTGATAATGTTATTGGGTTTAGCTTTTCAGTTTAAGTATGTTGTTAAAAGTTGATTTGTAAAACGAAGTTGATTTTAGAACAAAAGAGGTAGTTGCCAAAAGCGTCATTGTAGTTATGGGCGGCACGTTAGTCGCAACGCTGTTATAAGCCTTAAAACTTGATTTGATGTATAGGTTGATTTAGACTACTATAAGGTCTATATTGTAGTCGCATAACGAAAGGGAGTAAAATGAAATTCAGTGAAGCTGTTAAGCCAATTAGTTATCTAAAAACCCATGCTTCTGAAGTTGTCCGTGATGTAGCAGCAAACCAGAAAACATTGATTATTACACATAATGGTGAGGCAAAAGTAATTCTTCAAGATGTTAAAGTGTATGAAAAAACTCAAGAAAGTATTGCTTTATTAAAAATACTTGCATTGAGCGGACGAGAAACTAAAAAGGGTAATTATAAAACATTAGAAAAATCGTTTGTTAATGTTCGAAACCGCATAAATGATTTTAAACGGGGACAGCGTGAAGTTCAAAGTTAATATCGTTTCCTCTGCCGAAGAAGATCTAGTTGATATTTATAAATATGTTTATTTAAATGATTCTGAAGAAAAAGCTGAGAAATTATACTCAAAATTGTATGAAAAATGTTTATCCCTTCATGAATATCCCAATCGTGGTCATGTCCCTCCAGAATTAAATTTACTTGGAATAGATGATTTCCTAGAGCTAAGCTATAAACCTTATCGTATTATTTATCAAATTATTGAGAAAGTAGTTTTTATTCACTGTGTCTTAGATGGTCGTAGAGATATGCAAAAACTATTACAAGAAAGATTAATGCGAGAGTAAAACACCTTATTACATCTTTAATAAGTAAAAAAGCAAGAGGATAAAATAATTCTTGACCGATCAGTAAAGAAGGATGATGTAAAGTAAATGTCCATTCGTTTAGTGACTGGAATAAAAGAAAATAAAGCGATCCGCGGGGTGGATTGTATAAATAAATATATTGTTCCTAAAAAAATGGGGTTTATATGAAGCTGGAAATTATTGCGGCAATTATTTTATCGGTAAGTATTTTTTCAAACGCGCAGGTTAAAAATAATGAACTTTCTTTTTCCGGTACTATCGGCGCATTCAAATCAAATCTCGAAGCAAGCGGGAACTATAGTTACACTTCTGAAGAGAGTCTTAATTATTACATTATGACAAATACGCGTTTCGGTTTTTTCTTAATTCGGAATTTTGGAATTATTTTAATCCTCCTTTAGTAAACCGGTATTCATATTATATGCATAATTCGCTCTTCGGTATTTCGTTTTTCATTTAAGGAATTAATATTATTTTTAATCCCGTTAGATGAAAGCGAACTTGTATGCAGAATGTATAAATGACGATAGGTAACAAAAATTAATATAAAAAGGATTTACGATGAAAGACTCATCAAATAAAATTCTATTCTGGTCTCCCCGCATTCTTTCAATTCTCTTTGCTCTATTTATTTCTATTTTTGCTTTTGATGTATTTGCTGAGGGCTATGGTTTTTGGAAAACATTTCTTGCTTTTATTATTCACTTAATACCAACCGCCTTAATAGTTATTGTAATAATTATTTCCTGGAGATGGGAGTGGGTTGGAGGAATTATATTTATCGCTCTTCCCATATATTATGTTTATTCGGCGTGGGGGAGATTTCCTATTTCGGTTTATTTTATAATGTGCGGACCAATGGTTTTGATAAGCATTCTCTTTTTTATTAATTGGCAGAGGAAGAAAGAGATGAGCAAAAAAAAGAGTGACACATACGTTATTTAGTCGGCACCAAAGAGTGCCGGTTAGATAAAGCGAAAAGAGATTGTAGACTTATAATGTAAATTGTATTGAACAGTTTTGTAATGAAACGATTCAAAATAATCTTAAGAGGATATTTATGAAAGCCATTGTATACACAAAATACGGATCACCGGATGTTCTTCAACTCAAAGAGGTAGAAATACCTACTCCCAAAGATGATGAAGTCTTGATAAAGATCCAGGCGGCGTCTTTGAATGCATATGACTGGCATTTTCTGACCGCTGACATCTTCTTGATTCGCCTTATGGGCGGAGGATTGCTCAAACCAAAATACACGAGACTCGGCGCTGATATAGCGGGAAAAATTGAAACAGTCGGCAAAAACGTCACGCAGTTTCAGCCGGGTGATGAGGTTTTCGGTATGGTAAAAGGCGGTTTTGCAGAGTATGTCTGTTCTCCTGAAAGCGCGTTGTTTTTGAAACCGGTTAATACTTCGTTCGACGAAGCAGCAGCAATTCCGATGGCGGCGATCACCGCACTTCAGGGTCTTCGCGATGAAGGTCATATTCAAGCGGGTCAAAAAGTTTTAATCAATGGAGCTTCGGGCGGAGTGGGAACTTTTGCGGTGCAGATTGCCAAATCGTATGGTGCCGAAGTTACAGCCGTGTGCAGAACAATGAATTTGGATCAGGCACGCTCGATTGGTGCTGACTATGTTATTGATTACACAAAAGAAGATTTCACCAAAAATGATCAGAAGTATGATCTCATTTTTGCGGCAAACGGATACCATTCGTTATCAGCTTATAAGCGTGCCTTAACTCCCAAAGGTATTTATATTATGGCAGGAGGCACCATGGCTCAGATCTTCCAGTCAATGCTCACCGGATCAATAATGTCGGAAACAGGCGGTAGAAAAATGGGAGGCGTAAGAGCAAAACGAAGTCAGCAAGACCTGGCTTTTCTCAAAAAGCTTGTAGAAGCAGGCAAAGTCAAATCTATTATTGATAGACGTTATCCCCTAAGTGAGACTGCTGAAGCGCTCCGGTATCTTGGTGAAGGACATGCAAGAGGAAAAGTAGTAATAACTTTTTAACTTGATTCGATACCAAAATCCATTTATTAGCTTAAATAATTTTAATAAATTATGATAAAAGATTGAGAGGCAGTATGAAAGTAAATGATGAACTGATAATTGTAGAACAAATTTTGGATGTATCTATTGAATCGGTTTGGAATTCTCTTACGGAGATAGGGGAGATGCACAAATGGTATTTTGATAACATTCCTGAATTTAAACCTGAAGTTGGATTTGAGACGCAATTCAACATTAAAAGCGAAGAGAGAAATTTTTTACATCATTGGAAAGTGATAGAAGTTGAGCCTTTGAAAAAGATAAAATACAGATGGACATTTGAGAATTATCCCGGTAAATCTACATCTGCTTTTGAATTATCAAGAGAAAATAATTTAACAAAGCTGCGGCTTACAGTTGAAGTCCTAGAAGATTTTCCGGATGAGATTCCCGAATTCGAAAGGGAGAGCTGCATCGGCGGATGGAATTATTTTATAAATAACAGATTGAGAGATTATTTAAAAAATAAATGATTTGTTTAGCTTCAGCATATTAAGTCGCACTTTTTGTCAAATGTACAAGCCAGATTTATACATAATTTTCTGTTTCTGACGATATGCATAATGTCATCTAATTAGTAAGCTACAAAATTGGTCATTACACCAGTAAAACGTGACTAAAAAAAGTCATACCTCAAATTAAAATTTAACAATTCCTTAACACTCAGATAACATTCAGTTAACACTCAAAGTATAAGTTTGGTCATCACAAAAAAACAGGAGTAACATTTTTCTATGAAAAAATTTTATGGTGTGTCGTTAATCGTAATCTTATTCGCATCAATCAGTTTTGCTCAAACAGCGCCCGAAAAAGTAAAATTCAGCGGATTGATGTTTGGGGATTACTTCTACAATATTAATAACGTAGACGGTAATCTCAGAAATTTGAACGGCTTTCAATTCAGAAGAATTTATTTTACAGCAGATATTGCTGTATCGGATAATTTTGATGCCCGTTTTCGTACCGAAACCGATCAGAGCGCTGCTTCAAATACCAGTGGCGGTAAACTTGGTGTAATGGTTAAAGATGCATACTTAAAATGGAAAGGGATCTTTAGCGGTTCCGATTTATTAGTGGGCATTTCTCCAACTCCTGCTTTCGATATTTCCGAAGGTGCGTGGGGATACCGTGCCTTAGAAAAAACAACTATGGATCTAAATGGAATCGTTCCCTCACGCGATCTTGGTATTGATCTTAAAGGAAAAATTACTGACAACGGTTCAATAAATTACTGGGTAAAGATCGCTGATAACAGCGGTAACGCTCCGGAAACCGACAAGTACAAAAGATATTATGCATTAGTCCAGGTAAAACCAATAGACGGCTTACAGGCAACTCTTTATTATGATCTTGCGGCTAAAGCTGATGTTACCGATGCATTCGACAGTAAAACCAAATCAAATAATGCGACTGTTGCAGCAATATTCTTAAACTATCAGAAGAAGACTGATTTTGCGCTTGGGTTCGAAGGATTTACCAGAAGCATTCAAAACGGATATAAAACTACCGGCGCGTTGATGAACCAAAGCACAATGGGACTTTCATTCTGGGCGTGGGTTTCATTGTCGGAGAAATTTAGATTAGTTGCAAGATATGACAGCTATGATCCGAATACGGATGTTGATAATGACGGAACATCTTTATTGCTGGCGGGTCTGGACTTTAGAGCAGCTAAAAATGTAAGTATTATTCCAAACATAGAAATCTTCACACCTCAAAGCGTTAAAAACACAAATGGTTCTTCGGATTCAAGCAATCTACAAGGTAGAGTAACTTTTTCTTTCACTTTTTAAGTAATAATAAAAAATAATAGGAGAATAAAATGAAATTAAAAAATATCATATCGGCACTTTTTCTAATGCTGTCGATCTCATCAATTGCAAGCGCACAATTACAATTGAACGGTGCCGGTGCAACTTTTCCGTACGTAATTTATTCAAAATGGTTTGATGAATACAAAAATATTACGGGCGTTCAATTCAATTATCAGTCAATTGGAAGCGGCGGCGGAATTAAACAGGTAATTGAAGGCACAGTTGATTTTGGCGCAAGTGATGGTCCAATGACAGATCAACAATTAAATGATGCAAAAACAAAACAAGGTACTAACATTCTTCATATCCCAACTGTAATGGGTGCTGATGTTGTTTGTTACAATCTACCCGGTGTAGGTAGCGGTCTAAATTTAGATGGTGAAACTCTATCGGCAATTTTTTTAGGCAAGATTTTGAAATGGAATGATGCAGGAATAAAAAAATTAAATCCTAAACTCAACTTACCAGATAAATCAATAATTGTTGTTCATAGATCCGATGGAAGCGGAACTACTTACATTTTTACGGATTATCTTACTAAGGTTAGCAAAGAGTGGGAATCAAAAGTTGGAAAAGGAACTTCAGTTAATTGGCCTGTTGGTTTAGGCGGTAAGGGTAATGAAGGTGTATCCGGAGTAGTTAAACAAACCGAGGGAGCCATCGGTTACGTTGAATTAGCATACGCAGTTCAAAATAAAATTGCTTATGCCAATATGAAAAACAAAGCGGGAAATTTTATTGAAGCAAATTTTAAATCTGTAAGCGCTGCCGCAGAAGGTGCCGCTAAGAATATGCCTGAAGATCTACGCGTTTCAATTACCGATGCGGCAGGAAAAGATTCATATCCGATTTCCGGATTTACATGGCTGCTTGTTTATCAAAACATGAAAGATGAAACAAAAGCCAATGCATTGGTAAAATTTGTGAAGTGGGCAATGGGAAAAGGTCAATCATTTGCCACGGGTCTTTATTATGCGCCTCTTCCGAAAGCAGTAGTTAAAATGTGCGAAAAGAAAATTGCTACAGTTACAGCCAACGGGAAAAAGATTAAATAATTGATGGAAAATGTGTGAATAGTTCGGAATCCAATAAAAGAAAAAATAAAATTCTAAAAAAGATTTTTCCTTCGAACAACATTGGCGATTTTATTTTTGAGAGACTGACACTGCTTTTTGCACTGTCAGTCTTATTCCTAGTCATACTGATGGGTTATGAAATGTATGATGGTTCAAAACTTTCGATCGGAAAATTCGGTTGGAGCTTTTTAGTCAATTCAACTTGGGATCCTGTTCAAGAAATTTACGGAGCGTTACCAATTATTTACGGGACGGTTGTTTCATCTTTCCTGGCTCTGTTAATTGCACTTCCTCTTAGTATTGGCGTTGCGGTTTTTTTAGCAGAAGTAGCACCACCCTGGTTGGAAAAACCTCTTTCATTTTTAGTTGAACTCCTTGCAGGAATACCAAGTGTGATTTACGGTTTATGGGGAATCTTTGTTCTTGTACCATGGATAAGAAACTATATTGAACCTTATCTATCGGATAAATTAGGTTTTCTTCCATTCTTTAGAGGAGCTCCATATGGATTTGGATTACTTGCCGCTGTAATAATCCTTTCAATTATGGTTCTTCCAATTATATCATCAATTTCACGCGATGTGCTAAAATCTGTCCCAAGATCGCAAAGAGAAGCAGCATTAGCATTAGGCGCATCAAAATGGCAATCTACGATGATAGTTATCAGAGATGCAAAATCTGGAATTCTTGGTGCAACAATGCTTGGGTTCGGAAGAGCAATCGGCGAAACGATGGCAGTAACAATGGTAATCGGTAATAGAGCATTGATATCCCCGTCATTATTCGATCCATCTTATACAATGGCAAGCCTTATTGCGAATGAATTTACAGAAGCTACTTCTGAAATGTATTTGAGTGCCTTAATACAATTAGCATTGGTCCTGTTTGTTATCACTATTATAATTAATGCTCTGGCAAGACTCTTAGTCTGGAGTATGAATAGAAAATGGAAGACAACATAATGGATTCAAAATTTTTTTATTACAAGAAAAAAGTTACAAGTTTTATAATGATGTCTCTGACATTTGTTGCCGCATTGGCGGCTATTATTCCGTTAATATTCATTTTCTACTATACAATTTCGAAAGGTGTAACTTATTTAAATCTTGATTTTTTTATTGCGATGCCTAAACCGGTCGGCGAATCCGGAGGGGGAATGGCAAACGCAATTGTTGGAACACTGATGTTAGTTGGTATTGGCGGAGCTATTGGTATTCCTGTTGGAATAATGACCGGTACATACTTATCGGAATTCGGTAATAATAAATTTGGTTATGTAGTTAGATTTTTAACAGATGTTTTAAGTGGAATTCCTTCAATCGTAGTAGGAGTTGTTGCTTATACTATGGTTGTTGTACCGATGAAACACTTTTCTGCATTAGCCGGAGGAATTGCTCTCGGTATTTTAATGATACCAACTATCACAAGAACAACCGAGGAGATGATAAAATTAGTCCCTCATTCATTAAGGGAAGCCGGTTTAGCATTGGGAATCCCTAAATGGAAAACCACTCTTGCAATTGTATTACGATCTGCATGGAAAGGAATCGCAACCGGAGTATTGTTGGGGTTATCAAGGGCAGCCGGTGAAACAGCACCCTTATTATTTACCGCTCTCGGTAACCGTTTTTGGTCTACTAATATTGAACAACCAATCGCGTCACTATCTGTATATATCTACGATTACGCAAAATCACCTTTCGAAGATTGGAATCAGCAGGCATGGACTGCTGCGCTTGTACTCATTTTATTAATTTCAATTCTAAGTCTGCTATTTAGAATTGTTACACGATCAAAATATAAAACGAATTAAACATTCTGGAAAAAATGGAAATTAAATTATCAATAAAAAATTTAGATGCGTTTTACGGCAAGAATCAAGTTCTTAAAAATATCTCACTCGATATTCCTAAAAATAAAGTTGTCGCAATCATCGGTCCTTCCGGCTGCGGGAAATCAACTTTTATTAGAACGCTGAACCGGATGCATGAAGTAGTTGGAGGATCGATCAAAGGTGAAATTTTAATGGATGGAGAAGATCTAACTAAAACTGACCCGGTATTATTACGAAAGAAAGTTGGAATGGTTTTTCAAAAACCGAATCCGTTCCCATCAATGTCTATCTTTAATAATGTTGCCGCAGGTTTGAAACTGAACGGTGTCCGGAATAAAAAACAGATTACACCGATTGTTGAAAAATGCTTAAAGCAAGCCGCGCTGTGGGATGAAGTTAAAAATAATTTGAACGACTCAGGCGCGAATATTTCCGGAGGACAGCAGCAAAGATTATGCATAGCACGAACTCTCGCGGTGAATCCTGAAGTGATTTTGATGGATGAACCTGCAAGCGCACTCGATCCGATTTCTACAACTAAAATAGAAGATTTGATTTTTGAATTGAAGAAAGATTACACTATTGTAATCGTTACTCACAACATGCAGCAAGCCGCGCGTGTAAGCGACTACACTGCGTTTTTCTACATGGGAGAACTAATTGAGTTCTCCGATACAAAAAAAATGTTTACATCACCCGATAAACAGCAAACAGAAGATTATATCCGTGGACGTTTCGGATAATAAAAGGAAAAATTATGAAAGAACATTTTCAAGGGGAAATAGAAGAATTAAAAAGTAATCTTATTAGAATGGCGTCGATTGTAGATGATCAGGTTGATAAAGTTATTACTGCACTGGAAACCGGCAATATCGAATTGTGCAAAGGAGTTAAATCGAGAGACCTGGAAGTAGATGCGTACGACAACTTGATCCAAACTCAATGTGAAAATATAATTGCGCTTTTTCAGCCAGTGGCTGTTGATCTGAGATTGGTAATGTCTGCTATAATGATCAACAATAATTTAGAAAGAAGCGGCGATATTGCCGTTAATATATCTCAACGAGTTAAAAAAGCTGGAAGTGAACGTGCTCTGATTGAAGAATCCGGGATTATCGAAATGGCTCGCATCGCTCAAACGATGCTCAAAAACGCAATTGATTCATTTATTAGAAATGATACGGATCTTGCAAGTCAAGTTATCGCAAGTGATGAGATGGTTGATAATTTGAACAAACAATTATTCAATTTTCTTGTTACAAAAATGCAGTCGAGCCCGGAATTAATAGAAGCATGTACACATCTTGTTGTTATGACAAGACATATAGAACGAATGGCTGATCATGCAACAAACATTGCCGAGAACTTAGTTTTTTATGTTGAAGCAAAAATAATTGCTCATAGAAAAAAACTTGATGATAAAAAAAAGGATAATCAAAATTAGAATATATTGTTAGTAATTTTTTATAATAGGAGGATATATGGAAATGTGGCAAGTTTGTTTTAATAATGCAAAAGGCTTAAAAATAAAAGCCAAAAAAAAGGATTTGCTCAAAGTAGATCAAAGATTTATTGCAGTAAAGATGGCTGAATCTGATCTTGACGAGAATATCTTGATTAATCTTGATAATGTTTTATGGCTAATGAAAGTAAATGAGAAAGAGAATGAAACTCTAGACTAAAACGTAACCTATAATCTTCAATTAGAAATCGTCTAATTCTTAGAACTACCTTTTAATCTGGTGAGAAGAAAGATTTAAAATATAAGTTAAATTATCACCATCTCTTTCTAGGAAGTTAATAGATGAAAAGTCCCATCGATAGAAACTCAATATGCTTATTCATTTCGCCAAATATGAGTAACCTCTGAATCGTATTTTTCTTGTCTCGTAAATTAAACTATAGTTTATTTCTTGTTCTTATAAGTGATAAAAGATATAAATCTGATAAGTTTTCACAGAGAAGTATAACAAGGGCCAAAGTAAAGATTGAATCACGAAGTAAAAATTTTTATTTGTATAAGGCTTTGGATAAGTAATACTTCCAGAATTTGCATTAAAAATTGAAGTAAAGCCAAAGAAAGAATTGTGATATAGATAATGAAGTAATATCAATTTGGTAATATTTTTTTATAATTTTTGTCAAAAGAAAGTGAGGATAAATGCTAGAACCGAAAATTTTCTACAGAAAACTCGATTCGTTATTAACCAAGATAGGAAGTCAGAAAAGTGGTAAAGATTTTCTTTTTTCTATTGTTAAAGAAATTGAAAATACATTTGGCAAAGATCTTCGAATTAGCAATGGAAGAATTTACGAAGAGGAAGAAAATAATTTTGTACTTATCTCACCTGTAATAGAAACAATTGAACAAACCGCTAAAACAATTCCGGGGGATTCACCAGCAATGCGCGAATTGCTAAAATCTAAAACTTACATTTTTGATAATCCATTATTAACTATCGATAATGGAATTAACAATCAAGGTGAGTATAGAATCCCTGTAGCAATAACGATTGGTAATTCCGAATTCTCATGGATATTTGTCTTTGAGCTAAAAAGTGGATGGGTTCGTGAAGAGATAGAATTTTGCTTCAATGCCGTACGTACAATGTTGAATTATCGTTTTCTTTCTGAAGCATCTCAAAATGAAATTGAACAAGCAGCACTTATTCAAAAAAGTCTTTTACCATCTATTGCACCACAATTTCCTAGATTATCTGTTGCCGGGTTATCGAAGCCGGCAGAATTAGTCGGTGGAGATCTTTATGATTACTTCGATTTCGACCAGGAACAATTCGGCGTATGTATTGGAGATGCAAGCGGGCATGGGTTGCCTGCAGCTTTATTGGTGAGAGATGTTGTTACCGGTCTTAGAATGGGACTTGAAAAACATATGAAGATGGAGTACACTTTTAAAAAACTAAACAGTGTTATCTACAGAAGTGTTTACTCAACCCGTTTCATTTCACTTTTCTATGCAGAAATTGAAAAGGATGGTAATCTTTTATATGTGAATGCAGGACATCCATCACCATTACTTTTCCATGGTAGCGAGATTTCGGAACTTAGATCCACAGGATTACTTTTCGGTGCTTTGCCCGAAATTGAACTTACCAGAGGTTACAGTAATCTGAACACCGGAGATATTTTACTTCTTTATACTGATGGAATTATTGAAAGAATGAATAATATTCAGGAAGAATATGGTGTCGAAAGATTGAAGGAAATTGTTCTTACGAATCTGGACAAATCGCCTAAGGAAATTATTGATGCCATCTTTTATAGCGCAGAAAAATTTGGTAATAACAAAAATTGGGAAGATGATGCAACAATTGTTGTAGTAAAACGATCAGACACAATTTAAGTAACAATAGAAGAACAACCTCTAATTTCCATAAATACGAACCTGGGAATATCGTTTTGCATCATTTCAATTAGATTTTTGAAATTAAATCCATTTGGAAAGAATGGTCTCAAATCCCTAACTTTGCACATCATATCAAAATCAATTTAAATTAATCAGTGATTATTTACCGGAGGAATTCATGTGTAAGAGAATATTAATATTTGGTTCGGCACTTCTACTTATCGCTATTATTTCTGGTTGCGGCAAATCTAAAACATCCATTACATTAGCAGGCTCTACGGCATTTCAACCGTTTGCAGAAAAACTTGCAGACCAATACATGATGACAAATAATAATGTTGTTGTTACTGTACAGGGAGGCGGTTCTGCTGTCGGAATTCAATCTGCAAATTCCGGCGCGGCGCAAATTGGTATGGCAGATCTTGTGGTCTTGCCGAAAGAAGCTAAAGATTTAACCGCTACTGTTGTTGCAAAGGATGGAGTAGCTGTCGTTGTAAATCCTTTAAACAAAGTTACAGATATCTCTACAGATCAAGTACGCGAAATTTTTAACGGGAAAATAACTAATTGGAAAGAAGTCGGCGGCATTGATGCACCGATTACAGTCGTTTCCCGAGAAGCAGGTTCCGGAACAAGATCATCATTTGAACAAATCGTTACCGGAATCAATTTGAAGAAAGATGCATTGATACAGGATTCAAACGGTACAATCCGCGAAACTGTTGCTAACGACGCTAACTCCATTGGATATGTTTCTCACGGATTACTTAATGAAAAAATTAAAGCCCTTAAAGTTGACGATCAAGAATGTACTGTAGAAAACATTATCAGCGGTAAATATAAATTGGTTAGACCGATCTTCTTACTTGTAAAAGGATCTTTAGAAGGAGAGACGAAAAATTTTATAGATTATATTCTTTCTGACGAAGGCCAGAAGACAATTAAATCAGAAGGTTTATTGCCTGCAAAATAATTTAATTCTTATTACGGAAAAATTTTAATGAAGTTGATCGGTGAAAAAGGTGTAAAGCGGATTCTGACGTTAACGGCATTCTCTGCAATATCTGCATTACTCTTAATTGCCCTATTTATTCTTAATGAAGGATTGCCGTTCATTTTTAAATACGGCATTAAAGATTTTCTATTCTCTTCCGATTGGGATCCGCATTTAGGGAAGTATGGTATCTATCCGATGATTGTAGCTTCATTATGGGTTACATTCGGCGCTTTAGTAATTGGTGCGCCTTTAGGAGTTGCCGGTGCATTTTTTCTGACTGAGTATGTCCCGAAATCAATTATGCGTATTATCAAACCAACCATTGAACTGTTAGCGGCTATTCCCTCGGTAGTTTACGGGTTTATCGGAGTTATGGTACTCGCACCGATAATAAGAAATAATTTTGGCGGTCCGGGCTTATCACTTCTTGCCGCATCAATTATTCTTGGTATTATGATTCTTCCTACGGTAATCAGCATCTCTATCGATTCGATTATGGCAGTGCCTCAATCATTCCGTGAAGGATCGTTAGCGCTGGGAGCAACCACTTGGCAGACTATTCATATGGTTACTGTCAAAGCTTCTAAATCCGGGATTATTGCAAGTATAATTTTAGGGATGGGACGTGCCATAGGAGAAACGATGGCAGTTATAATGGTTGCGGGAAATTCGGTGAACATACCGCATTCTCCCTTAGATTCTGTCAGAACATTGACTGCAAATATTGCGTTAGAAATGAGTTACGCCACGGGACTTCACAGACAAGCTCTCTTTGCAACCGGAGTAATTTTGTTTATTGGTATAATAATATTGAACTCGATTGCCAGTGTTGTACTTAGAAAAAGGGCAATCAAGAAATGAGAATCCATCCACGATATACACAAAGAGGTGCTATTGCAATCTTGGGCGGAGCAACTTTACTTACTCTTCTTATTCTGGCATTCATTATCTTCTTCATTTTAGAAAAAGGTCTTCCCGGTATCAGCTTGAATTTTCTTACAAGCAAACCTGAAGATATGGGACGTTCCGGTGGAATCTTTCCAACTTTGATCGGCACAATCATTTTGCCTCTACTAGCAATCATTATTGCAACACCATTAGGAATTTTCACTTCGGTTTATCTTTCGGAATATACTAAAGAAAATAAGGCAACAAGAATAATCCGATTTGGTACAGATTGTCTTGCTGGAATCCCTTCGATCATTTTTGGTTTATTCGGTTATATCTTTTTTGTTGTTACACTTGGATTCGGGTGGTCTATTCTTTCCGGAGGATTAACATTAGCGGTAATGATTCTGCCAACAATTATACGTACATCGGAAGAAGCTATTAGAGCAGTACCAAAATCTTATCGAGAAGTCAGCTTTTCGTTAGGCGCTACAAGCTGGCAGACGGTAAAAAAAGTAATCTTGCCTAACGCACTTCCGGGAATTGTAACCGGAGTTATGCTTAGTATCGGTCGTGCAATTGGAGAGACTGCCGCCGTTATATTTACTGCCGGATCTTCATTACGAATTCCAAGTTCAATCTTCGATTCAACACGTACGATGGCAGTTCATTTTTATATTTTAGCGCGTGAAGGAATCTCAGCTGAAAATGCTTATGCTACCGCTGCAACCTTAATTATTGCGGTACTTATTGTTAATCTTTCAGCTTACTGGCTGATGAACCGTTTTATTGCAAAGAGAAGTTAAATTATTGGTTAATTGATGAAGATAAAATTTCACATAAAAGATCTGGATTTATTTTTCAAGAATGAAAAAGTTTTAAAGCAGATTAATTTTGAAATTGCTGCAAATAAAATTTTAGGAATCATTGGTCCATCCGGTTCCGGCAAAACTACGTTTTTGAGAGCATTAAATCGTATGAACGATTTGGAAGATGGTTCTAGAATCGAAGGCAATATTTTATTGGATGAAGTAGATATTTACAAACCGGATTATGATGTAGTTGCATTACGGAAGAAAGTCGGAATGGTCTTTGCAATGCCTGTTCCGCTGCCAATGAGTATTTATGAAAATGTTGTTTATGGCGTGCGACTCTCAGGAGTTAACGACTCACAACGATTGGATGAATTGGTAGAAAAGAGTTTAACAGCCTCATACCTTTGGGATGAAGTTAAAGACCGTTTAAAAACCTCCGGAATGAGACTTTCCGGCGGACAGCAGCAGCGTCTTTGTCTTGCTCGTGTGCTTGCAATGGAACCAGATGTAATTCTTCTTGACGAGCCTTGTTCCGGATTAGATCCGATTTCAACTGCAAAGATTGAAGACGCACTTACAGTTCTTAAAAAAGATTATACAATTATTTTGGTAACCAACAATACCAAGCAGGCAGCAAGAGTAGCCGATAATACAGCATTCTTCTTAATGGGAGAACTGATAGAAATCGGATCAACCGGACAAATTTTTACCACACCGAATAGAACCGAAACGAGTGACTACATTACTGGAAGGTTCGGATAATGATTGAACTTAAAACTGATATTAAAAATAAAATCGTAATTGATAATCTGGATCTATTCTATACTAAGTTCCAGGCGCTCTTAGCAGTAAATATGTCTGTTCAGCAAAAAATGATTACTGCATTAATTGGTCCATCGGGTTGTGGTAAATCAACATTGTTGCGTTGCTTAAACCGAATGAATGATTTAATTCATGGAGTTAAAATAACTGGTAGTGTTCTTCTTGATGAGATTGATATTTATAATTCATCATTGGAAGTAGCTGAGTTGAGGAAAAGAGTTGGAATGGTTTTCCAGAGACCAAATCCGTTTCCGCTTTCAATTTATGATAATGTTGTCTATGGGCTTAGAGTTGCCGGTATAAGGAATAAAAGAGAAACTGATGAAATTGCCGAAAAAAGTTTAAGAGGGGCGTGGCTTTGGGATCAAGTGAAAGATAAACTGAATCATAGTGCTTTAGAGTTGGCGCTTGATCAACAACAGCGTTTGTGTATTGCGCGTTTATTGGCAGTCCAGCCGGAAGTTATTCTAATGGACGAACCCTGCTCTGCTCTCGATCCAATTGCTACAATGAAGGTTGAAGAATTAATGATAGAACTAAAAAAGAATTATACAATTGTTATAGTAACTCACAATATGCAGCAGGCTTCGCGTGTATCGGATTTTACAGGTTATATGTTGATGGGAGAGATGATTGAATTCAATCAAACAAAAACTATATTTACAAATCCATCAAAAAAATTAACCGAAGATTATATTTCGGGAAAGTACGGCTAAAAAAGGAAGGGCTTATGCAAGATAATTTCAATCAGCAGATAGAAAATTTGAAGGTTAACCTTATAAAGATGGCTTCGCTTGTTGATGAACAGGCAGAAAGAGCTTTCACGGCACTAGAAACGGGAAATATAGAATTATGCAAGGGAATAAAAGCCAAAGAGCTTGAGGTGAATATTTACGATAATCTAATTCAGACTCAGTGTGAAAATATTCTGGCTCTTTTTCAACCCGTAGCGGTTGATTTGAGATTTATCATATCAGTGATGATGATAAATAACCAGTTGGAAAGATGCGGTGATATCGCGGTGAATATTGCTCAGCGTGTTAAAAAAACTAATGAACACCATTCGCTTATCGCCGAAACGCAAATATTAGAAATGGGAAAACAAGCCCGCGAAATGTTGAAAAATGCAATTGATTCATTTATCAATAATAATATTGATCTTGCAAACAAAGTAATTGAGAGCGATGAAAGTGTGGATAAGCTGAATAAACAGATTTTCAAAGAGCTTGTCTTAAAAATGCAGAATGAAACACAACTGATTGAACCATGCGCTCACTTGATTGTTTTGACACGTCATATTGAAAGACTGGCTGACCATGCAACAAACATTGCCGAAAATTTGGTTTTCTATGTGAATGCAAAAATCGTCTCACACAAGAAAAAGTTTGAAAAATGGGGTGTAACCGACCAAACTATTGATTAATGCGTCAGACGCTGTTAAAAATTTAAAAATGAGCTTTATATAAGGTTTTTTTGGGGAATAAAAACTATGCCCTGTCCGGTAATAACCTCAATTTATTCTTCAAATTATTCCTATTTTGAACTTAAATTTTGCATCGAATATATCCTTTTACTATATTGAAATAGAATTCGATCACGGAAATTATTGTTAATGGGAATAATCAAACCAAAGAAACTGAAACCCGGAGATGTAATTGGAATAATTTCTCCGGCCTCATCACCAGACGATCTTACCAAAATTAACAGCGGCGTACAGTATTTAGAAAAAATTGGTTATCGTGTTGAAGTGGGAAAAAATGTCGGATCTCAAGAAGGATATCTGGCTGGTTCAGATACACAAAGATTAGCAGATCTGCATGAAATGTTTAGAAACAAACAGATCAAAGCAATTTTTTCGATCCGCGGCGGATATGGTTCCGGGCGACTTCTTGATAAGATTGACTACAAACTGATTCGCAATAATCCTAAAATCTTTGTCGGATATAGCGATATAAATGCATTACAACTTGCATTTTTTACAAAGTGCGGATTAATAACATTTGCCGGTCCGATGGTTGCGGTTGATTTTCATGATGAGGTGAGTGCTTTTACAGAAGAAGTATTTTGGCGGACGATCACATCGAATAAAAAAATTGGAAAACTTCAAAATCCCCGCAAAGAAAAATTTTATTTATTGAATAAAGGAAGAGCATCCGGTAGAATTCTTGGCGGCAACTTAAGTTTGTTAAACTCACTGATTGGAACTGAATATCTTCCTAAACTTAAAGGCGCAATCCTTTTATTAGAAGATATTCATGAAGCGCCTTATAGAATTGACAGAATGCTTAACCAGCTCCGACTCGCCAAGTTGTTCAAACAGATAAATGGAGTAATACTTGGTCATTTTGTTGATTGCGTAGAACAAGATCCAACTAAACGAACATTTACTCTCAATGAAGTGATAATTGAATATTTTCAGAACAAGAAATTACCTGTGCTTTACAACATTAAGCACGGTCATATAAAAGATAATATTACAATTCCATACGGTATAAAGTGTGTTCTAAATGCAACACGCGGGTATATAGAAATACCTGAAAATGCCGTATTGTGATTACTATTAAATCTATTAGTTTTTTCTTCGATCACTGATTTATTATCTGATCTTTTCGCTCATTCTCTTTTTTAAGAAAAGGTTTTCAGATTCTTCCCAAATTATTTCAATTAACTGCATATTCGTTCGATAATAGCGCTGGTATATTTGTTGCATCACTTGGACTACAATACTCATTTTAACTGTTCTACCGGAGATACTTTATGGAATTTATTGACGAATCTTATATTGCTTCCCTAATTGATGATGCCAGGCTTAATGATCATGGACTTCAGAGGGAAGCGATCCAGAAATCTAAAGATGCAAAAGGATTAACACTTCGCGAAAGCGCCGCTCTTCTTAACATCAATGACCCGGAAATAACTGAAGAGCTTTTTAATACAGCAAGAGAAGTTAAAGAGAAGATTTACGGTAACCGACTGGTTCTGTTTGCACCGCTTTATATTACTAATCTTTGTATCAACAATTGTTTGTATTGCGCATTCCGGAGAGATAACAAAGAATTAACACGCAAAACTTTAACGTTGGATGAAATAAGAGGTGAAACGGAATTTTTAGTTAAGCAAGGACACAAAAGAGTTTTACTTGTCTGTGGTGAGCATCCAAAGAAATCGAGTATGGAATTTATTGGTGAATCGATTAAAACAATTTATGATGTAAACATTAATGGTGGAAATATCCGCCGTATTAATGCAAATACCGCACCGTTAAGCATTGAAGATTTTAAAACATTGAAAAGTTTTGGCATTGGGACTTATCAATGTTTTCAAGAGACTTATCATTATAAAACATATATGCAGATGCATCCGGACGGACCCAAGAGAGATTATGCATGGCGGTTATTCGCAATGGACCGCGCGCTTCAAGCCGGTATTGATGATGTTGGAATCGGCGCATTATTCGGTTTAACAGATTACAAATTTGAAACACTCGCTATGCTTAGTCACGCATTCAATCTCGATCAAAGATTCGGTGTTGGACCGCATACAATTTCTGTCCCGCGGATTGAACCGGCATTCAACGCACCTGCTTCAGATAATCCGCCGTTTGCTGTTGATGACGCTTCATTCAAAAAATTAATTGCAATAATACGTCTTGCTGTTCCATATACGGGAATAATTTTATCAACCCGTGAACGCGCAGATTTACGCCGTGAAATATTTAAAGTCGGCATTTCTCAAATTAGTGCCGGCAGCAGGACTTCTCCTGGTGCTTATATCGAATCGGAAGAGAATCATGAGATGGAACAATTCCAACTTGGGGATCACCGTACACTTGATGAAGTTGTAAAGGATTGCTGCGAATTAGGTTTCCTTCCAAGTTTTTGTACAGCTTGTTACCGTTCAGAACGAACCGGCGACCGTTTTATGGAATTAGCAAAAAGCGGTAATATCGGAAAGTTGTGTGTGCCGAATGCACTTTCTACATTTAAAGAATATGCTAATGATTATGCATCTACCGCAACAAAAGAAACTGCTTCTAAATTTATCATAAAAGAAACTGAAGCATTGGACGGCGCAACAAAACGTAAAACTGATGAGATGATAAAGAGAGTTAACAACGGTGAACGGGATGTTTTCTTTTAAGATTCTGTTGTTAACCCCTTATGTGAATTAGTATGAAACCGTTAAAACGGTTCTAACATTTTGCTTTGTGTTACTAACCCCGCGATTAATCGCGGGATTAATCACTGAAACAATAATTTTTTAAACTGTTTCAACAGTTTATTAAACTATATTTTTTAATTCACACAACACGTTTTTGTTAATAAAATTAAAATAAAAAATACTTTTTTCAATCGAATCGTAAATGATAACGTTTATAAAATGAACTTAGATCTATTACTACATAAAGAAAATCTTTCAAAAGAAGAGATTGTTTTTCTTCTTAATCTTTCCAATAAAAAAGATCAGCAAATTCTTTTTGACCGTGCCGATGAAGTGCGTGCTCAATATTGCGGCAACGAAGTTCATCTGCGCGGAATTATTGAACTCTCGAATTATTGCGAACAGAATTGTATCTATTGCGGGTTGAGAGAAGAAAATAAAAAGCTCCAGCGGTACAGGATGACACCGGAAGAAATTATTGAAACCGCTCATGTCATTTCCAATCTTGGAATTTACACTGTCGTTTTACAATCCGGAGAGGATCATCAATTTGATACCGCAATGATTGCATATATTATTTATGAGATCAAACAGAACGCTGAACTTGCAGTTACACTAAGTCTTGGTGAACGGGGATTTGATGAATACCGTGCCTGGAAAATGGCTGGTGCCGACCGCTATTTATTAAAACACGAAACTGCAAATCCGAAACTCTACTCGGTTTATCATAACAAACAAAAATTAAATGACCGGCTTGCACATTTGAGATTTCTAAAATCGATCGGTTATCAAATCGGTTCGGGCAATATGATAGGACTTCCTTTGCAGACAGTTGAAGACCTTGCCGACGATATTCTTCTATGCAAAGAACTTGATCTGGATATGACTGCATTCGGTCCTTTTATTTCTTCACCGGAAACTCCATACAGAAGCAAATCTGCCGGTGATGTTGATCTAACTTTGCGTGTTATGGCTGTGGGAAGAATTGTTCTTAAACAAGTTCATATTCCGGCAACAACAGCTCTGGCTACATTGGATGAAATTGGACGAATAAAAGGTTTGAATGTCGGCGCAAATGTAATTATGCCGGATTTAACTCCCAGTCCTTATAGAGAACGTTACCAAATTTATCCGGATAGAAAAGTGCTTAACGATAATCCATTCAACGTTAAAGGGAGCCTGCAATCTCAAATTGAATCGATCGGAAGAAAAATTTCAAATAGCAGAGGCGATTCAATGAAAATTGGACATCATTCACAAGTATAAATAAATCCCTTTCCTTGCTTAATCATTGATCGTATATTTGCCGCCGAGAATATAAAACTTAAGGACTAATATGAAAAAACTTATTACCGTGATGATAGTTATTGTTCTTCTCTTTAACGGGTGCGATTCAAATAAAGAGAAAACATTACTTGATTCTGCAGCTGCAAAAGCAAAAGCAAAAAATTATTCCGAAGCAATTAAAGATTATCAAAAAATTATAGATGAATATTCATCAAGTGATAATGCCGCCGAAAGTTATTTCGCAATTGCCGCAATGTATCATATGTATCAGATTCCAAATATTTCAAAAGAAGAATCGATCAAGAAAGCGGTTCAATATTATGAAAAACTTTACGAGCAATTTCCGAAGAATGAAAAATCGCCGAAAGCATTATTTATGGCTGCTTATTTAAAAGGAAACGAATTGAACCAATTGGACGGTGCGCGTAAATCGTATCAGACATTTCTAGATAAATACCCTGGCAACGAACTTGTACCGCAGGCAAAAATTGAATTGGAAAATCTCGGAAAAACTCCTGAAGAAATTCTTCAAGCAAGTACGGCAAAAAAATAGTGGCTGTTAAAACAGAAGACTACAAAAAGTATCTAGACCCGGTTGTAATCTCCAAACTGAAAACCCTCGAACTCCGTGCGCGAATGGTGGTCGAGGGTTTTAAAGTGGGATTGCACCGAAGTCCTTACCACGGTTTCAGCGTTGAGTTCAGCGAGCACCGTCCATATATGCAAGGCGATGCTCTGAAGAATGTAGATTGGAAAGTTTACGCGAAGAGTGAAAAATATTACATCAAACAATTTGAAGAAGAAACAAATCTCATTTGCAATATCTTCATTGACATAAGTAAATCAATGAATTATAAATACACATCTAAGATCACAAAATTAGAATATGCCAAAATCCTTGCCGCAACTTTGAGTTATGTTATGATAAACCAGCAGGATTCAGTGGGACTTGCAATCTATTCCGATAAAATTCATAGTTATTTACCGCCCAAATCAAACCGTGTTTATCTAAGAACAATTTTATCCGCACTAAATCAAATTGAACCTGCCGGGGGTACAATAACATCTAAATGTTTGGATTCGGTTGCAGAAAAAATTAATAAGAGGGGACTTACAATTATTATTTCGGATTTTTTTGACGATATGGATTCAATTCTTACGGCACTGAAACATATTCATTATAAGAAGAATGAAGTGATCGTTTTCCAAATATTAGATCCTATTGAAAAGAATTTCGGTTTTGGAAGTGATTCTATTTTTGTTGATCTGGAAACCGGCGAGCAGATGACAACTCAGCCGCATCAGATTCAGAAAGCTTACCAGCAAGCGATGAATGAATTTATGAACAAACTTAAAAGTGAATGCTTGAACTATGGAATTGAATACAATGTGATTGAAACAACACAGCCGTTTGATAAAGCATTGATAAGTTATTTCGCTAAGAGAAGCAGACTGAACTAAGGATTCTGCCGTGAAAAGTGAAACGTGAGACGTAAGAAGTGATAGATGAAAAATGATTTGAATTGATGGCAATTTATTTTATGTTGCCAGCGGATGTAGGGGAAATTCCAAAATGTTATTAGTAGTAAGGATTATTAAAAGAACAAAAGCTAAACCGCACCATAAACTCCGGATTGTACACAGCACAAACAACTATAGTTTATTATATCATTCCACATATAAGATAAAAGAAAAACAATTATACGGCAGTGAAGAAATTGGATTGGTGTATGCAGCTGCATACACATCTACGTTCCTAAATCAATAAGCCTATGTACTAATAAGTAATAGTTGGAAATCTAAAAAGTGATATTATCTCAACAAAATATTTTTATTCAGTTAAAGTTCATCATGTCCCATCTCTTTAAACATTGCGGCGATATTATTTTTTGTAATGGAATGAAATATATTTTATGAACAAATCAATATCATATTGCGGATTGTTATGCCAAGGATGTCCAATTTATTTAGCGACTAGGGAGACGGATAAATCAAAAAAGGGAGAAATGATTTTGGGAATTATCCGTGCTTGCGAAGAACACTATGGAATTGAATATAAATATGAAGAGATCAATGACTGTGACGGTTGTAAATCAAAAAGCGGAAAACTATTCAGTGGATGCGCAAATTGTAAAATAAGAAAATGCGGTTTTGAGAGAGGATTTGAAAACTGTGCTTATTGTAAAGAATATCCATGCGATAATCTAAAAGATTTATTCAAAACAGATCCAAACGCAAAAACACGGTTGGATATAATTCAGAGCAGTTTATAAATATTTTAATAATAATTAAATGTGTAATAAGCGCCTTTGCTCACTTTCTTTTCTTTAGAGACAAGTATATTTAGGCGGCGGTTTGTTGTAGTATCTTCTGGTTGATTGTAGTGTGCTTAAAAATTGGAGAATATAGATACTTGATTGTTGAAAAATATGTAATTACTTTGTAGCCACGTATTTAAGAGAAAGAAAAAAATGAAAACAAAAATTATAAAAATTGGCAATTCACGTGGGATTAGAATACCAAAATCACTTATAGACCACAGCGGTTTAAAGAGTGAAATAGAACTTGAAATAGTTGATGGTCAAATTGTCATTAAGCCAATTTCAAAAACCAGAGACTCGTGGGAAAAAGCATTCCAAAAGATGGTTATAAATAAAGATGATATTTTATTGGATAAAGATTCATTACCGGAACAATCGAAGTGGGATAAAGAAGAATGGGAGTGGTAAATGTTCTCGCGGTTTGAAATTTACTATGTTAATCTTGACCCAACAATAGGAAGCGAAATCAAAAAGACTCGTCCATGTGTTATAATTTCGCCCAATGAAATGAACCACCACATATCTACTGTTATTATAGCCCCACTTACTTCTAAACTACGTAATTATCCTACGCGTGTTCCTTGCAAAGTAGAAGGCAAGCAAGGTCAAATCGTATTAGATCAAATTAGAACGGTTGATAAAGTAAGACTTGTCAAAAAGATAAATACATTGAACAAAATAAGTCAGAGTAAAATATTAAGCATTTTAAAAGAAATGTTCTCTACATAAGTAACTTATTTTTTACCCTCATATTAAAAATTCTCTTTAATCTCACTGTAGGTTCATAATTTCGTCAACATATTTTGCCGCCAAACTTTCAGCATCATTTTTACTCTTCGCCTCAACTATACAACGTATTATCGGTTCTGTGTTGGATTTTCGGAAATGCACCCAGTGATCTGCAAAATCGATTCTAACGCCATCCTCAAGATTGATCTTGCCTGACCTATATTTATTAACAATAGATTTTATAATCTCATCCGGGTTCATAGAGCCAAGTTCAATTTTTTTCTTAGCAATAAAATATTGAGGCAATGATTTTTTCAGTTCGCTCATCTTTCCGTTAAATTCTAAAAGATGTTGAAGCATAATAACTGTTCCGGTTAAAGCATCTCTCCCAAATACAACTTTTGGAAGAATAACTCCGCCGCTTCCTTCTCCGCCAATAACTGCTTTTACTTCTTTCATCTTCTGAACAACATTAGCTTCTCCAACCGGCGAGCGGAATACTTCGCATCCGAATTCATTGGCAACATCTTCAACCGCACGAGTTGTTGAAAGATTAACTACAGCGTTTCCTTTTTTCTTACTGAGATAAAATTTTACAGCTTGGGTGATTGTATTCTCTTCTCCAAAAGGTTCTCCTTTTTCCGTTATAAGAACCAATCGGTCAACATCCGGATCGACAACAATTCCAATATCGGCTTTATGTTTCTTAACAGCCCGCATAGTGGCGGTTAAGTTTTCCGGTATCGGTTCTGGCAGACGAGGGAAGATTCCGGTCTTCTCGCAATTCATTTTGATCACTTTGCAGCCGAGCTTCTCCAATAGCAGAGGCATCGAATAAGCACCGGCACCGTTAACGCAATCGAGTAATACTTTGAATTTTCTTTTGCGGATCTTCGCAAGATTAATGTAATCAATATTTAAAACAGCTTTGATATGATCTTCCAATCCTTTTTCGTACCTGGTTAACTTTCCAAGTTTATTCCACTCAACAAATTTTATATTTGCATCATCAAGAAGTTCTAACATTTTAATATTTTCTTCGGGAGTCATGAACTCACCGCTGCGGTTCAAAAGTTTGAGGGCATTCCATTGGTTTGGGTTATGGCTTGCTGAAATCTGAATTCCACCTGCTGCTTTTAATTTTTTTACGTTGAACAATACGGTAGGAGTTGGACAAATGCCGAGATCAATTACATCGTTTCCTTTAGCAAGAAGAGTTCCGATAACAATATTACGGACCATCTCACCGGTGATTCGTCCATCACTGCCGATAACAATTTTACCTTTACCGCATAAATCAGCGTAAGCAGATGTATATTTAACTAAAACATTCGGATCGAGTCCGTCGCCGATTATTCCTCGTATACCGGAAATGCTAACCATTAATGTGGGCATAAATCACCTTGTAATTGATAATTTAGAACTGAGAATTAAGAATTCACAAACTCATGTAGAAATTTAATAACTTTTGTCGCCAAAAAAATCTATTAAATGAAAAACAAACAGATTCTCATTTCCTCTGTAAACGAGTTGCTCATTAAGAAGTTTGGAATTCCTAAGCGGAGTAAAATTCTTCCTAATCCGCTTGATCTATTAATAGCAACAATCCTTTCGCAAAATACAAACGATAACAATTCATATAAAGCTTTTCAAAATTTGAAAAGCCATTATCGATCGTGGGAAAAACTATTACTTGTAAAAAGAGCAGAAATTGAAAACGTAATTCGAGTCGCCGGATTAGCAAAACAAAAATCGGGTGCTATTAAAAATCTAATAACTGAATTGAATAAGCGGGGAGCGCTTTCCTTGAATTTTGTGAAGAATCTAGATGACAGTTCAGCAATCGAACAACTAACTGAATTCAAAGGTATTGGTGTTAAGACTGCAAGCTGCGTCCTGCTTTTTGCACTTGATAGAAATGTCTGCCCGGTTGATACTCATGTTCACCGGACAGTAAACAGAATTGGAATTGTTTCTGAAAAAACACCGGAAAAAACATTTTATGCGTTGAATAAAGATTTTCCGGAAGGGATTGCGCATTCATTTCATACCAATCTCATTCGTCTTGGTCGTGAAATTTGTAAGCCGGCAAATCCAGTATGCGGAGTTTGTCCTTTGATAAAACTTTGCGGATACAAAAACAAAAATCTAAAAATAAAAGCAGCGGGGAAGAAGAGAGAATTTATGCTGCTTGATAATGTTTCTTAGGAATTGATAATGGATAATTGAGAATTTCTGAATAATGAATACAAATGAAAAACTGATCACTAACATAACTTACTATAAGCGGGAATATGTGGGTATTATTCGCAACACTTAATCCAATTTCGGAAGGTATTCGAAGTGTCTTTATAAAAAAAGCTTCTAATCAATTCGACTCAATTTTTATTTCATGGGCAAATAATTTACTTCCGGTAATTGTTTTTACTCCGATTCTTTTTTTCATTGATCTAAAGTTTAATACATTGTTCTGGGTTGGTTTGATCGGTTCAAGTGCCTTAAATGTTGCCGCAAATATTTTTTATATGCGTTCAATCTCGAAAGGAGAGATTTCAAGTGTAATGCCGATGCAAAGTTTCGCGCCGATCTTTTTACTTTTTTCAAGTCCAATTCTTCTAGGTGAATTTCCAAATCTTGTTGGACTAATCGGAATTCTTTTAGGATTTGTTGGTTCATATCTTCTGAATTTAGATTTAAGAAAGAACAGCATTCTAGATCCGCTCAAATCATTAGTGAAAGATAAAGGAACCCGGTACATGCTGATCGTTGCATTCCTTTGGAGCATCTCAGCTAATTTTGATAAGATCGCAATTAAAAATTCTTCTACATGGCAATACATGGCATGTACGAATATTCTTATCTTCACAACAATCTCAATCTTAGTGATGACAACAAAGAAATTTAAGATCGGCTCAACTGCAGGCAGCAAAAAATATTTATTTATAATAAGCGCATTCACGGTTGGTTCTTATATATTTCATATGACGGCTCTCTCTCTGACATTAGCCGCATATGTTATTGCGATGAAAAGAATGTCCGGTGTAATTTCTGTTTTCCTCGGAAATATATTTTTGAAAGAGGCGAACTTGCGCCAAAGATTACTAGGCTCATTTGTAATGCTGCTTGGTGTTCTCCTTATTGTGTTTTCATGATCTTCCTTTGTAATTCCCGCATGCTTTAAGAGGGAATCTAAAATATAGAATCCTCCTTTTTGAAACTATAAATTGAAATTCTATGTTGTAACGGATAACAAATTTATGAGGGGAATCTATTCATACGGGATAGAAAAGCTGAAATTTGTTTTAAGAACAGCGTTTTTTATATTGCACGGAAATTCAAACCATCTCTGGACTATTCGGATGACTAAATCTTATGATATTGCCATTTTAGGCGGCGGTCCCGGCGGCTATGTGGCTGCGATACGTGCGGCTCAGCTTGGTTTCAAGACAGTAATTATTGATAAAGATAATCTTGGAGGAATCTGTTTGAACTGGGGATGTATTCCTACAAAATCTTTGTTGAAGAACGCGGAAATTTTTGACTTGATGAAAAATCATTCAAACGATTTTGGAATTAAGGTAGATGGATTAAGTTTCGATTTCAATAAAATCATTAAGCGAAGTAGAGATATCTCAGACCGCATTACTAAAAATGTGGAATTCCTGGTTAAGAAAAATAAGATCGACCGCATCCGCGGATTCGGTAAATTAATTTCTAAAAACCAGATTGATATTTTTGATAACGAAAAAAAGAAGATTGATTCAATCACAGCTGACAAAATAATTATTGCAACCGGCGCGAGACCTAAATCTGTGCCCGCAATTCCGGTTGATAAAAAAAATATTATCACTTCCACAGAAGCGATGAACCTGCCAGCTCAACCGAAAGATTTAATTGTTATTGGAGCCGGCGCAATCGGAATTGAGTTCGCGTATTTCTATTCGGTTCTTGGAACCAAAGTAACAATTGTTGAAATGCTGGATCAGATTCTCCCGGTTGAAGATAAAGAAGTTTCGGAGACTCTCTTAAAGAATTTCAAAAAAAGGGGAATTGAAATTTATACTTCTACAAAAGTTGAAAAGGCAGAAGTGAAACCAGGCAGTGTTACGGTTCATATTGAAAAAGACGGAAAGAAAATTGAATTAAAAGCAGAAAAAGTTTTGAGCGCAATCGGGGTGACCGGAAATATTGAAGGATTTGGTCTAGAAGAATTGGGAATAGAAATTTATAAAAATCATATCAAAGTTGATAAAAATAGTTATCAAACAAACGTTTCTGGAATTTATGTCATTGGCGACGTGATCGGTCCGCCCTGGCTTGCGCATGTTGCTTCATCTGAAGGAATCCATTGTGTTGAAACCTTGAAGGGATTGAATCCGCATCCAATTAATTACGATAACATCCCGGGATGCACTTATTGCATTCCTCAAGTTGCGAGTGTTGGAATGACAGAAGCAAAAGCACTTGAAGCCGGATATGAATTGAAGATCGGAAGATTTCCGTTTATGGCAAGCGGAAAAGCTTTTGCGGTTGGAGAGAGAGAAGGATTTGTAAAATTAATTTTTGATGCAAAGTACGGCGAACTCCTAGGCGCTCACATAATTGGACCGGAAGCAACTGAATTAATTGCTGAACTTACACTGGCAAAATCGATGGAAGCAACGTATGAATCAATTGTAAAAACTGTTCATGCTCATCCGACATTATCGGAATCAATAATGGAAGCGGCTGCAAACGCATATGGCGAATCAATCCACATATAGAACTTTTGATTACTGCGATCTCGGTTTGCTTGATTATAAACAAGCCTGGGATCTGCAGAAAGAAATTTTTGATCTTCGTCTCCGTAACGAAATTAGTGATACATTATTTTTACTAGAGCACCCTCATACTTATACACTTGGCAAAGTTGCAGAAAAAGAAAATTTGATCACTTCCGAATCTCAACTGAAAGAACTTGGTGTTAGTGTCTTTGAGATCGACCGCGGCGGCGATATTACATATCATGGTCCGGGACAAATTGTTGGCTACCCGATTCTCAAGTTAAGCGATTGGAAAGAAGATACACATCAGTATTTGCGCGGATTGGAAGAAGTTATTATTCTAACCTGCCGTGAATATGGAATTGAAACAGAACGGAACCCGAAATATACCGGCGTATGGATTGGCGAAAGAAAAATTGCAGCAATCGGAATAAAAGTAAGCCGGTGGATAACAATGCACGGTTTCGCGTTTAATATAAATACAGACCTTTCATACTTCGGCGGAATTATTCCATGCGGAATTAAAGATAAAGATGTTACGTCGCTTCAAAGAGAACTCGGAAGAGAAATCAGTATTGATGAAGTGAAAGAAAAATTAATAATGAATTTTAAAAAAGTTTTTGATTACACTGACTTTGTAGGAAAATCTAAAGAAAAATTTCTACAAATAACTTTGCAACCATAACAAAGGAAACACCGATGGCACAAAACGGCAAGCATGATGAAGCTGTTATAGATGAAAAAGAAAATAATCTACCAACCGGTAAGATCGATTCATTCGGCGGATTGAATAAAGACGAGTTGATAAATGTTCTCCGTCTTATGAATCTCTCACGTACAATAGATCATAAGGTAATGAACTTGCTTAAACAAGGTAAAGCATTTTTCCATATTGCCGGTGCGGGACATGAGGCAACACAAATCGCTTTCGGACTTGCAATGAAGAAGGGGATTGATTGGGCTTTCCCTTATTACCGTGATATGGGATTGATGCTGGCACTTGGTTCAAAACCGGAAGATCTTTTTCTTGGATTTCTTGGTAAAGAAAACGATCCGATGACCGGCGGAAGACAAATGCCATGTCACTGGTCGGCAAAAGAATTTAATGTTCCTACTCAATCCAGTCCAACGGGAACACAGTTTTTACAAGCAGTCGGTGCAGCACTAGCTTTGCGGAAAAAAGGAATTAACGGAGTTGTTTATGTAAGCAGCGGTGAAGGCACAACATCTCAAGGTGAATTTCACGAAGCAGTCAATTGGGCAAGCAGAGAAAAATTGCCGGTAGTTTTTGTTATTCAAAATAATAAGTGGGCAATTTCGGTTCCGGTTAAATATCAAACCGCTGGGAAAGATTCATTGGTTAGCGAGATGATGAAAGGTTTTGATAATCTTTTAAGAGTTGAAGTTGACGGGACTGATTTTCTTCAGGTAAATGTTGTCGCTCAATCTGCATTCAAATATGCTCGTCAGGGTAAGGGACCAGTTTTAGTTGAAGCTCACGTTGTAAGATTACTTTCTCATTCATCCTCAGATGATCAGAAAAAATATCGCCCGGATGAATCGTTAAAAGAAGATTTGAAGAAAGATCCAATTGAACTTTTCTCAAATGTTTTATTGAATAAAGAAATATTAACTACTCCCGCATACAATGAAATCAAAAAAGAAATTTCAAATCATGTAAATGAAGCGGCTGATTGGGCTTTAAAGCAAGAAGATCCTAAGCCTGAATCAGCAACACATTTTGTTCTAGATGAATCAGGTATACGGGACCGGCTTGAATATGAAAAAATAACCAACGAAGGCAAACCGGTTGTGCTGGTTGATGCTGTTAATCATGCCTTGCATGAAGAGATGGAACGTAACGATAAAATTTATATTTTCGGTGAAGATGTTGCAGACGGCAAAGGCGGTGTTTTTACAGCAACAAAAGGTTTATCAACTAAATTTGGAAATGAGAGAGTATTTAACTCACCATTAGCGGAAGCAAGTATTACCGGGGTCGCTATCGGCATGGCTCTTAGCGGATTGAAACCTTGCGTTGAAATTCAATTCGGTGATTATATCTGGCCTGGATTCATGCAATTCCGAGATGAAATGGTGATGTACCGTTACCGTTCCAATAATTTGTTTGAGGCGCCGGTTGTTACACGTGTTGCTGTAGGCGGATATATTCACGGCGGATTATATCACAGTCAAAACATCGAAGGATTTTTCTCTCACATGCCTGGTCTTCTGATAGCGTATCCGTCGAATGCGGCAGATGCTAAAGGATTATTGAAAACTGCGTTACGTATAAATGATCCCGTTTTATTTTTAGAACACAAGGGATTGTATCGACAAAGTTATGCAACTTCACCGGAACCGGATTCGGATTATTTATTACCTTTCGGGAAAGCAAGTGTTACACATGAAGGAAACGATCTTTCAATTATAACTTACGGTGCTATGGTGCATGAATCTAATTTCGCTGTTAAAAAATTGGAAGATGAAGGTTATTCTGTAGAACTTATTGATATTAGAACAATCGCGCCGCTCGATATTGAAACCATTTATAAATCGGTTAAGAAAACCGGCAAGGCAGTTGTGATTCATGAAGATACTTTAACTTCCGGATTCGGTGCTGAGATTGCATCGCTTATATCTGAAAATTGTTTTGAGTTTCTAGATGGACCGGTAAGAAGAATCGGTGCGGCGGATGCGCCAATTCCTTATCATCCAAATTTGGAGAATGAAATACTTCCAACACGCGGAAAAATTTATCAATCATTAAAAGATTTGTTGCAATATTAATTCGCAACAGGAATCATTTTCTGCAATAAAACAGATATTGAATCTATTCTGACAAAATGTGGAGTAAAAATGAAAGTTGAAATTGTAATGCCTAAGATGGGCGAAAGCATTAGTGAAGGAACGCTGATCAAGTGGCACAAGAAAAAAGGTGATCTGGTTAAGAAGGACGAGATTATTTATGAGATAAGTACGGATAAGGTTGATACAGAAATCCCGTCTCCAGAAGACGGCGTTTTGATTGATGTGAAAGTCTTTGAACAGGAGACTGTTGAAGTAGGAACTGTT
The DNA here is from genome assembly GCA_026390795.1 of Ignavibacteriales bacterium. Classification (NCBI taxonomy): domain Bacteria; kingdom Pseudomonadati; phylum Ignavibacteriota; class Ignavibacteria; order Ignavibacteriales; species Ignavibacteriales bacterium. Next base: position 6,972 of record JAPLFG010000005.1, on the reverse strand, counting down.
GTAGCGGTTCTTGAAACAAGTGGTGAGTCTAATAATGAAATGAAGGAAGAAGGAAAGAAGGAAGAAAAAAAGGAAGAAGAAAATCCTTCTGCAATTCAGAACAGACTTGATTTGATTGATGTTCCAATGCCTAAAATGGGCGAATCAGTTATGGAAGGAACTATTCTTAAGTGGCACAAGAAAGTTGGTGATCATGTAAAACGTGATGAAATTATTTTTGAAATAAGCACGGACAAAGTTGACACCGAAGTTCCATCGCCGGTAGATGGTACAATTGCAGAAATTCTTTTTGTTGAAAATGATATTGTCCCGGTAGGCGTTGCAGTAGCTAAAATTTCTGTAAACGGTGGAGTTGTTAAAAGTAAAGATGATCAAGAGCAAAATTCTGGTCAAGCTCAAGAAGAGAAAAAATTACAAACTGTTCAATCTACCAACTATAAAGGCAACTCAAGTATATTTTATTCTCCACTTGTTCTAAAAATAGCACGTGTTGAAGGTGTTTCAATGGATGAATTGGAAACCGTAGTTGGAACAGGTACCGGCGGACGGTTAACTAAAAACGATTTACTTAAATATGTTCAAAACAGAAAGAAAAGCGCAGGTTTATCTTCAAGACTTCATGGTAAAAAAGAGGAAACTGTCTCTGCTCCTAAAACCATTGAGGTGAAATCCGCAGACGGTAAACGTACTGAAATAATTCCGATGGATGTGAACCGTCAACGTATAATGAATCATATGATCAAAAGCCGTGACACTTCCGTTCATGTTACTGCAGTTATAGAAGTTGATATGTCACGTATTCATAATTTTATTGAGAAGAACAGAGACACATTCGCTGCAAAAGAAGGAATAAAACTCACTTATATGTCGTTCATTTCTTTTGCAATAATAAAAGCACTGAAAGAATTTCCAATGATGAATGCTTCTATTGACGGAAATAATATCGTGATAAAAAAATATATCAATCTTGGAGTTGCAGTTGCAGTCGAACCTAACGGTTTGATTGTCCCTAATATTAAAAATGCCGATGAAAAAAATCTTCGCGGATTATCAAAAACAGTAGCAGATTTAGGTTCACGTGCGCGCAAAAAAAAATTAACAGCCGATGATGTAACAGACGGAACGTTCACAATTACAAATTATGGAGTATTCGGTTCATTATTCGGAACGCCGATTATCAATCAACCCGAAGTTGGTATTCTTGGTGTTGGTGCGGTTACAAAAAAACCGGTAGTTGTGGAAAACGACGGAGTGGAAAGTATTGCGATAAAACCAATGATGTATCTTTCACTTAGTCACGATCACCGTTTGGTTGACGGAATGTTAGGTGGTAAATTTGTGAAGTCAATAAAAGAAACTTTAGAAAATTTTGATACGAGTTTAGTTTAAAATCTCAATCATGCTCTTAACCTTGTTCATGCTCATTTCAATTTTAGAACATGATTAGGATTATGATCAAGAGCATGATAAAATGTACTTTAGTGAAGTGATAAGGAGAAGGTTTTGATTAATCAACACCAGAAAAAATTTGCAGAGACAATTGAGAAGGAAAGACCGGAACTTGGTAAAAGACCGGATTGGTTAAAAGTCCGTCTACCGAGCGGTCAGAATTATAAAGAAGTCCATGAACTGATGCGCAAATCAAAATTAAATACGGTTTGTGAGGAAGCTAAATGTCCTAATCTTGCCGAATGCTGGAATAGAAGAACCGCAACGTTTATGATTCTTGGCGATACATGCACTCGAAGCTGCGGATTTTGCAATATCAAAGTTGGAATTCCGAATGAACTTGATCTTGACGAACCGAGAAGAGTTGCAGAATCTGTTGAAGCATTGAACCTCAAGCATGTTGTTATCACATCGGTTGACCGTGATGAATTGAAAGATGGCGGTTCATCAATCTTTTCTGAAACAGTCCGGCTCATCCGCCAGAAGATGCCGGAAACAACAATCGAAATTTTAATTCCCGATTTTAAAGGTGAAGAAGAATCATTTAAAATTATTCTGCAAAATCCGCCCGATATACTCAATCACAATTTGGAAACAGTTCAGCGGCTTTATCACGGTGTTCGACCACAAGCTAAATATGAACGGAGTCTTGCGTTGATCCGCTGGTTCAAAGATCAAGGGTTAAGAACTAAAAGTGGAATAATGGTCGGCATTGGAGAAACCAAAGAAGAAGTTATAGGAATTATAGACGATCTTTACAATCACGGTTGCGATATAATGACGATCGGACAATACCTTCAGCCGACAAAAAATCATTTGCCGGTTCATCGCTTTGTAACACTCGATGAATTCAAATTCTATAAAGATTACGGATTGCAAATCGGTTTGAAAGCAGTTGAATCATCACCGCTGGTGCGCAGTTCATACCATGCGGATAAACATGCTGAGTTAGTCTAAAAATTTTCACCCGAATGTGTTGAAAATCATTCGAAAAGCAATTCCAAACATTTTTTCATTTCATTGAACTTCTATAAATTTTCCTTATTTTTGGAACTGTAAAAATGAGATAACTAATTTTCTCAGAAAGGATTGGTCATTCTCAAAAATTATAAAGCATGTTGCTGAAATCTGACTGCTAAAGATAAATACGGTTGAAAACATTGATTAAATGCGGCAAATCGGGTTGAAAATTGAAATGAAGAATTAATTATTTGGCACGTTAGTTTCAAGTAATTATTGTTTGATACCGGCTTTAAATGAAAACAATATTAATCGAAATAAATAATAGATTAGAAACTGATCAAGAAAGGTTACTGCCATAAGCTGTAACCTTTTTATTTTTTAAACAAGAGGTGAAAAAGATGGCTAAAGTAAAAGGAGATATCTTAATCGATATCGAAAAATGTAAAGGTTGTGAATTATGTGCCGTTGCATGTCCTCAAGACTCACTCGAACTCTCGCGCAAAATAAATTCTAAAGGTTATCATTATATAGTAAAGATAGAAGATAACTGTACTGGCTGCACTAATTGCGCTTTAGTTTGTCCGGACGGCATTATAAAAGTCTACCGTAAAACTGAAAAGAAGAAAGAGCAGGTAGCAACAATTTCAAATGTAACTGGGGATTTAACAGTGACGGTGAACGCATGAAAGAACTAAAATTAATGAAAGGCAATGAAGCTCTTGCAGAAGCTTCAATTCTTGCTGGATGTGATGCATATTTCGGATATCCAATTACTCCACAATCTGAAGTACTTGAGTATTTGGCACAAGATGCTTTAAAGAGAACCGGCATGGTTGTTCTGCAAGCAGAAAGTGAAGTCGCTGCAATCAATATGATTTATGGTGCCGCTGGCACCGGAAAAAAAGTGATGACATCTTCGTCATCTCCTGGAATAAGTTTAATGCAGGAAGGTATTTCTTACATTGCATGCGCTGAACTGCCATGCCTTTTAGTAAATGTTGTTAGAGGCGGACCGGGACTTGGAACAATTCAGCCATCGCAAGGAGATTATTTTCAAGCGGTTAAAGGAGGCGGTCACGGCGATTATAAATTAATTGTTTTGGCTCCTTCAACAGTTCAAGAAATGGTCGATCATGTAAAACTAGGTTTTGATCTTGCATTCAAGTGGCGTAATCCCGTTATGATTCTTACAGACGGTGCGCTTGGACAGATGATGGAAAAAGTCCAATTGCCTGCTCAGCTGCCAAGAACGACCGAAGAACCCGATTGGGCAACAGTTGGAAAACCGAAAACACGGGAAAGAAATTTTATTACATCACTTCATATACAACCTGATAAAATGGAAGAGATCAATCTTCATCTTCAAAGAAAATATCGCGAGATTGAAAATCAAGAAATTCGGTTCGATAAATTTGAATGTGACGATGCAGAAATAATTTTAGTCGCTTTTGGTTTAGTTGCGCGAATCTGTCAGAAAGCCGCTCAGCTTGCGCGCCAAAAAGGAATTAAAGTTGGAGTATTCAGACCAATTACTTTATTTCCGTATCCATCTAATGAATTAAAGAAGCTTGCAGATAAAGTAAAAGGAATGCTAACTGTTGAAATGAACGCCGGGCAAATGGTTGAAGATGTTCGTCTCTCGGTGAATGGCAAAATCCCAGTCGAGTTTCTAGGTAGAATGGGAGGAGTTGTTCCAACGCCGGAAGAAATTCTTCAAAAGCTGGAAGAAAAATTTGTAGGAGAAATAGTATGAACGAAAAGACAATGACTGAAGAACAACACTTCTCAGAAGTAATTGCAGAAGAAAATATTTGTGTAAATGAAAATTTAGTTTTTGAAAAACCAGAGACATTGCTGGATACACCGATGCATTACTGTCCAGGCTGCGGGCACGGTGTTGCTCATAGATTGATTGCAGAAGTAATTGACGAACTCGGGATTCAGGATAAAACAGTAGGTGTTGCACCGGTAGGATGTTCTGTATTCATGTATAACTACATGAACATCGATATGACCGAAGCACCGCATGGACGGGCATCTGCTGCTGCCACCGGAATTAAACGTGTTCTACCTGATAAATATGTTTTCTCTTATCAAGGAGATGGTGACCTTGCTGCAATTGGAACCGGAGAAACAATCCACACTTGCAACCGCGGTGAAAATATTTTGATTGTTTTCATCAACAACGGAATTTATGGAATGACCGGCGGACAAATGGCGCCCACAACTTTAGTTGGAATGAAATCAACAACTACACCATTCGGACGCGATGTTGCCATAATGGGTAATCCTCTAAAGATTACAGATTTAGTAGCGCAACTTCCAGGTGTTTATTATGCCACACGGTGTGCAGTTAACAATCCTGTTAATGTACGCAAAGCGAAAAAAGCAATCATGAACGGCTTCAAATATCAAGAGCTAAAAAAAGGGTTGAGCTTTGTCGAGATAGTTTCCAATTGTCCTTCAAATTGGAAGATGACACCTGTTGAATCAAATAAATGGATGGAAGAAAATATGCTTCCGTTCTATCCGCTCGGCGATTTAAAAATACCAGGAAAGGAGAAATGATATGCAAGAAGAAATGATAATTGCCGGATTTGGCGGTCAAGGTGTTTTATCTATGGGACAAATTCTCTGCTACAGCGGAGTAATGGAAAATAAAGAAGTGAGCTGGATGCCGTCTTACGGTCCTGAAATGCGCGGCGGTACCGCAAATTGTATCGCGATTATAAGTGATACTAAAATCAGTTCACCAATACTCACAAAGTTTGATACGGTAATTGCGCTTAATCAACCGTCATTGGACAAATTTGAATCTGCAGTTAAACCGGGCGGACTATTAATTTACGAGGCGAGCACAATTTTGAATCCTCCGACTAGAAAAGATATCGATATAATTCCAATCGAAGCGGCAAACGAAGCCACCAAATTGAAAAATTCAAAAGTAATGAACATGATAGTTCTTGGAGCGTTCCTTTATAAGAAACCGATAATCAAGATGGATAATATTATTGAAGGAATTAAAAAAGTACTTCCGGAAAGATATCATCATCTAATTCCTCTAAACAAGCAGGCGATTGAAAAGGGGAAGGAACTTGCTCAGAATGTTGGAGTCTCAGTTTAAATTATTCAGTTAAGACGAGGCAACTTATCCCGCTAATGCGGGATGCCTCGTCTCTATCTCTTTGATTGAATTGTAAGCTTGGGGAGCTTATGACTAAATTCAAGAATACATTTCGAATTGAATCCGTAAGATTAAAAGAATGGGATTATTCTAATCCATGGTGGTATTATGTTACAATCAATACTAAGAACCATGTTGAATATTTTGGTAAAATCGAAAATGAAAGAATGGTTTTGAGTGAGTTAGGTTTGATTGTTCATGAAGAATGGTTGAGAACAAAAACAATTAGGCAAAATGTTGATCTGGATTATTTTGTGATTATGCCAAACCATTTACATGGAATAATCATTTTGGAAGGGGAGAAAATCGTAGAGACTTGCCGCGGCAAGTCTCTACAACAAAAAAATGAACGAGTGTTTTCAAAACTAATTGCTAATTCATTATCAGTTATCATTAATCAATTCAAAGGGGCAGTTAAACGTTTGGCAAATAAAAATGGATACAAATCGTTTACATGGCAGCCCCGTTTTTACGATAGAATAATACACAGTGAAAAAGAATTGTTAAACATTAGAAATTATATAGACCAGAATCCATCAAAATGGGAATTGGAAAAAGGAAAACCAGAAAACATTTTTGATTTGTAATTGATAATTTAGAGACGACTCGGCGAAACGTCTCTACTTATATCTTTTTTGGAATTAACCCCATTCTTTCCTAATTTTCCCCACTAAATTTTGAAATAAAAGGATTAAAAATGGCTCAGAACGAAGGCGTAATTGCCCAAGTAATTGGTCCGGTTGTGGATATTGATTTCCAGGACGGATATCTACCAGCAATTTACAATGCAATTAAAATTCCTAGAAAAAGCATAGAAGGTATTGATGAAGTGCTTATCGTTGAGGCACAACAGCATCTGGGCGAAGATCGTGTTCGCACCGTTGCTATGGACTCGACTGACGGACTCGTACGCGGTATGAAAGCAATTGATACCGGCGAACCAATTACAGTTCCGGTTGGTCCAGAAACTTTAGGACGATTAATTAATGTTATTGGAGATGGAATTGATGGACTTGGCGAGATAAAATCTAACAAGCGTTATGCGATTCACCGCCATGCACCAAAGTTTGATACTCTTTCTACACGTCAGGAAATGTTTGAGACCGGAATAAAAGTTATTGATTTACTGGAACCATATTCCAAAGGCGGCAAAACCGGTTTATTTGGCGGTGCCGGCGTTGGCAAAACAGTTATTATACAGGAACTGATTCATAACATTGCTAAACAGCATGGCGGTTATTCCGTATTTGCTGGTGTTGGTGAAAGAACAAGGGAAGGAAACGATCTCTGGCTTGAAATGAAAGAGAGCGGAGTTCTAAATAAAACGGCACTTGTGTTTGGACAAATGAACGAACCACCGGGAGCGCGTTTAAGAA